>CABKMX010000155.1 GCA_902373595.1 uncultured Christensenellaceae bacterium | reverse complement strand
CGATCAGATAGGTGTCCTCGCAATGCGCCTTGCAGATGTCGTAAAGCTTCAAAGTGTTGCTGCTCGACGAACTGCCGATGACGACCATCGCGTCGCACTTTTTCGCGAGTTCCTCCGCCCCCCTTTGTCTATCCTTTGTAGTATAGCAAATAGTATTGTATATTTCAAGCGTTTTGCACCGATTTTCGAGCATTTGACGCAAATTTTCAAATTTTTTTTCGCTGTATGTCGTCTGTACTACCGCGCTGTATTCCCCCGAGATATCCAAAGCAGATATATCCTCTTCACCGTCGACGACGACGGCGTTGCCTTCCGCCCAGCCGACGTGCCCAGCAACCTCGGGATGATCCTTGCCGCCGATGACGACTATACGCCGTCCCCGACGCACTTCGCGCTCGATGATCGAGTGTATCTTCTTGACGAACGGACAGGTCGCGTCCACAAACGGAATGTCCCTCTCTTCAAGCTCGCGGTAGACGTCTTCGCCCACGCCGTGAGAGCGGATGATCACCGTCCCTTCGGTGTATTCGGAGAGCGAATCGATTGTGCCCACGCCCATCGCGGCGAGCTTTTCATTGACATAGTCGTTGTGAATGAGCCTGCCCAATGTGACGCGTTTGCCCGGCGTGTTCATCGCCGCGTCGACCGCGCCCTTTACGCCCATGCAAAACCCTGCGCCGTGCGCGACAATCAGCTTCAATCCCTGTCGCCTCCCCTGTCGCCCACGCCGTCCCGAGACGCGTCCGTCAACGCTTCGAGATTGCCATCGGGAGACGGCAATTCCTTGGCATGCGCGGCGAGATAGCGGTCAAGTTTGCCGTGATATTTCTCGACAATTTCGTCAATTTGAGCGCGCAATTCGTTCATCTTCTCGACGACATAGGCGTTCGCCTCGTCCTTGACCTCTCGTATCGGCTTGTCGTAAAAGCGGCTGAGGTCGATCGGGTCGCCTACAATCAGCTTGTTGCCCTTGAAACCGAACGGTTTTTGACGGCAATAGTAGAGTGTCGGGACGAGCTGGGTCTTTGTCTTGAGCGCGATTGTGACCGCGCCCTCTTTGAACGGCAAAAGCGTCTTGGACTTGCCGTCCTTGCTGCGCGTCCCCTCGGGGAATATCAGCAACTTGCCGCCCGAATTGAGCTCTTTGAGCATCTCTCTCAGCGCGCCTATATCAGAATCGCCCCTCGACACGCTGATTGCGCGGCAAAGCGCGGTCAAAAAGTTGCCGACGAAGCGATTGTTCATCGCCTCGGCTTTGACTGCTATTCGCCCTTGAAAATTGAACAATTTGTGATATATCACACAGGCGTCGAGCGGTGAATAGTGGTTGCAAATGCACATCACGCTCCCCTCTTTTGGGAACTTTTCGGCAAAATAGACGGTGCGCGGCAGCCATACGATCTTCATCAAAAATCTGCCTATCCGCGCAAGCGCCCTATAGAAAATGTTCGGCTTGTCGCTGTACTTATTCTTGACCTTTTTTCTTCTTTCCGAGGACATAGTCCGTGATGACCTCCGCGACTTGATCTGCGTTCATGTGCGTGCTGTCGATGAGGACGGAATCTTCCGTCTTGGTCAGCGGAGCAAACGCCCTGTGCGAATCGTTGTGATCTCTGTCTTTTATGTCCGCAAGGACGGTGTCGTAATCGACGTCGGCGCCCTTTGCACGCAATTCTTCAAAACGACGCCTCGCCCTCTCCTCTACGTCGGCTGTCAGGAAAAACTTGAATTCCGCATTCGGCAAGACATAGCTCGTGATGTCCCTGCCGTCGAGCACGACGTCGCTCTCGCCGGCGATTTTGCGCTGCATGGCGACCAAGAACAGCCTGACCGCAGGTATCTTGGACACGTCGGACGCCGCCTTTGAGATTGAGTGCTCGCGAATCGCGGTCGAGACGTCCTCGCCGTTGAGCATGATGTTGCGCTCGGGAGTGTCCGAAAACGAAATGTTTATCTCCTCCAAAAGAGGCACTACCGCCCCCTCGTCAAGCGGCGATATGCCCTTGCGGACAACGTAAAGGGCAACCGCCCTGTACATTGCGCCCGTGTCCAAATAGGTGATGCCCAGCTTTTTGGCGAGCATCTTGCCAATCGTGCTCTTGCCTGCGCCCGATGGTCCGTCGATCGCGATGTTTATCATGAGTGTCTCCGAATATCTTATATTATCAATTATACACTTCGCGCGCCCGAAAAGCAACCGTCGCGCCCATGAATATTCAGTTTTTGACGATTGCTCTCGCCGCTGCAGCCGCGCTCGACCATGCGTTTTGAAGGTTAAAACCGCCGGTGAGCGAGTCGACGTCGATCACTTCGCCTACAAAGTATAACCCCTCAACCTTTTTACATTCCATCGTCTTCGGATTGAGCTCTGCCGTCGCCACGCCGCCCGAGGTAATCACCGCGCCGTCCGCGCCCTCCGCCCCAATCAACGGGAATGTTACGCATTTGAGCGCACCTACAAGCCTTTTTCGCGTGTTTTTGTCCGTGTTCGAGGCAACTTCCGCGCCGTTCGCTCTTGCAGTAGAGAGCACGATTCCGACCGCCGCGGCAGGGAGCAATTTTCGCATGACTTCGCAGAGTTTGTAATGTGGCGCGGCGGAGAATTCGCGCAACAGCCGCGCGTCCAAAGTCGCCTCGTCAAGAGCCGGTTTGAAGTCGAGCATTGCCGCGCTGCCCTTGGGGAAACTCCCCTTTTAGTCGCGGTATTTTGTCGTCATCGCCGAGCAAGTGAGCGCAATCGGTCCGACAATCGCGCCGCGCGCAAACTGCATTTCGCCGAACTCGGAAGCGACGACCTTGCCGCCGACCACAATGTCGAGACGGACATTTTTGAGCGCAAGTCCGTCGAGAGCGTCGCCGCCCTCTATCCTCAATGGCACAAGCGAGGGCTTGGGCGCGTTGACACTGAGCCCGAGCGACTGCGCGAATTTGTAGCCGTCGCCGGTGCTGCCCGTCGACGGATAGGTGACGCCGCCGGTCGCAACCACTACGGCGTCGGCGAAAAATACCTTGCCTGCAACGCCGACCCCGACCGCTTTGCCGCCGTCCGTGACAACGGCGTCGACT
Organism: uncultured Christensenellaceae bacterium; assembly: GCA_902373595.1. Classification (GTDB taxonomy): domain Bacteria; phylum Bacillota; class Clostridia; order Christensenellales; family UBA3700; genus Ornithoclostridium; species Ornithoclostridium faecigallinarum. The sequence continues at coordinate 139 of CABKMX010000155.1, read as the reverse complement.
CTCTTTGAATATAAAAACTCCACTCCGCCGCTCTCACACTCGCGCAGCAGCGTTTTGATGACGTCGGACGACTTGTCCGAAAGGGGGAACACGCGCTTGCCGCGCTCCGTCTTGAGTCTCAACCCGAGCCCCTCAAAAT
>CABKMX010000154.1 GCA_902373595.1 uncultured Christensenellaceae bacterium | reverse complement strand
GCCGTATGTCGACCCGATTGTGTTCAAGTGCCCCGAGTGCGGCGGCGAGATGCATCGCACGCCCGAGGTGATGGACTGCTGGTTTGACAGCGGCAGCATGCCGTTCGCGCAATGGCACTATCCGTTCGAGAACAAGGACATCTTCGACAAGCACTTCCCGGCGGACTTCATCAGCGAGGCGGTCGACCAGACGAGAGGTTGGTTCTACACATTGCTTGCGGTGTCGACGCTGTTGTTTGACAGGGCGCCGTTCAAGAATTGCATAGTTTTGGGTCACGTCAACGACAAGGACGGCGTCAAGATGTCCAAGCACAAGGGCAACGTCGTCGATCCGTGGTCGGTGCTCGACAAGCAGGGCGCGGACGCGGTCAGGTGGTATTTCTACAGCTCGTCGATGCCGTGGTTGCCGACGCGTTTCAGCGCGGAGAACGTCAGCGAGAGCCAGCGCAAGTTCCTGGGCACGCTTTGGAACACCTATTCCTTCTTCGTGTTGTACGCGGAGATTGACAAATACGATCCGCGCGAGCACAAGCTTTCCGAGTGCAAGCTGTCGTTGCTCGACAAGTGGATATTGTCGAGGCTCAACAGCCTGATCAAGTCGGTGGACGACGATCTCAACGACTACAAGATTACCGAGAGCGCGCGCGACATTTCCGACTTTGTCGACGAGCTGTCCAATTGGTACGTCCGCCGCAGCCGCGAGCGTTTCTGGGGCAAGGAGATGAGTGACGACAAGGAGGCGGCATACACGACTCTCTATCACGTCCTTGTGACGCTGTCGAGGGTGGTCGCGCCGTTTGTGCCCTTTGTCGCCGAGCAGATCTATCGCAACTTGGTCTGTACCTTCTACGCCGACGCGCCGGAGAGCGTACATTTGACTTCGTTCCCGGTCGCGGACGAGGCGGCGGAGGACAAGGCGCTCGAGGCGGACATGGACTATGTGCTCAAAGCGGTTGCGTTGGGCAGGGCGTGCCGCAACAAGGCGAATATCAAGAACCGTCAGCCTTTGTCCAAGATGTTTGTCGCGGGCAAGGCGGCGCCTTCGGACGAGTCGATGCTCGCCTACATCGCCGACGAGATCAACGTCGACGAAGTGATACCGGGCGGCGACGCGAAACAATACATTTCTTACGAGATCAAGCCTCAGCTCAAGACGTTGGGTCCGCGCTACGGCAAGCATCTCGGCGCGATCCGCGGCTATCTGTCCTCGCTCGGGGACGAGGCGGCGAAGGTCGTCGAGACGGTCAAGTCGGGCAAGGAGTGGACGTTCGAGACGGGCGGCGCGCAGATAGAGCTGTCCGAAGAGGACTTGCTGATCGGCGTGATTGACAAGCCGGGCTTCAGCGTGGAGACGGACGGCGGCATCACCGTCATCCTCGACACGACCTTGACGCCGCAATTGATTGACGAGGGCATAGCGCGCGAAGTGATTTCGCGCATACAGACGATGCGCAAAGAGGCGGGCTTCGAGGTGGTCGACCACATCCGCGTCGGCTACGTCGCGGACGGCGACATCGCGCGCGTCATCGCCGAGGACGGCAGCATCGCCGCAGGCGTGCTTTGCGACGAGCTCAAGCAGGGCGTGCTCGACGGCGGCTACATCAAGGAGTGGGAGCTCGGCGGCGCGACCGTGACCTTGTCGGTCGAGAAGGTCAAATGATCAAACTCGCGGAGGGCTGGGACGACTATCGCATTCTTGCGACCGGCGGCGGCTTCAAGCTGGAGCGCTGGGGCAAGCTGGTGCTGCTTCGTCCCGACCCGCAAGTGATATGGGCGCCGAGGTTCGACCTCGAGGGCTACAAGGGCATCAACGCCGTCTATCGCCGCAGCAATACCGGCGGCGGCGCGTGGCAGTTCAAGGGCGGAGTGCCCGGCGAGTTCGAGATAGGCAGGCGCGGCTTGCGCTTTTCGCTCAAATTGATGGGCTTCAAGCATACGGGATTGTTCCCCGAGCAGGCGGTCAATTGGGACGAGATGTCGCGTATGATACGCGAGTCCAAGCGGCAGATATCCGTGCTCAATCTGTTCGGATATACGGGCGGAGCGACCGTCGCTTGCGCGGCGGCGGGGGCAAAGGTGACCCACGTCGACGCGGCGAAAGCCATGGTTGAGCGGTGCAAGACCAACGCGGCGCTATCTAGCGTCCCCGACACGTCGATACGCTATATCGTCGACGATTGCGGCAAGTTTGTCGCGAGGGAGCTGCGCCGCGGCCATCGCTACGACGCAATCGTCATGGATCCGCCGTCGTACGGCAGAGGCTCGTCGGGCGAGGTGTGGAAGATCGAGGACATGCTCTTTCCGTTCGTCGAGCAGTGCGTCAAATTGCTGTCGGACGATCCGCTCTTCGTGTTGATCAACTCATACACGACGGGGCTTCAGCCGACGGTGATTGAGAACATATTGCGTCTGACCTTGGACGGCAGGGGAGGGACGTTCGAATCGTACGAGGTCGGACTTCCGACCGACGAAGGCATAGCTTTGCCGTGCGGATGCAGCGGCATTTGGAGGAATATTCGTGGCTAACAGACAATTCACCATCGACGATCTCATCGTGTTGCACGAGGACAGGCACGTCATCGTCGTCGTCAAACCGCAAAACGTCCCGTCGCAGGCGGACGAGTCGGGCGACGCGGACATGCTGACGGTCGTCAAGCAACATTTGATGAAGGAATATGACAAAGAGAGCGTCTATTGCGGCTTGGTGCACAGGCTCGACCGTCCGACGGGCGGCGTTATGGTGTTCGCCAAGACGAGCAAGGCGGCGGAGAGGCTGTGCGAGCAGATCAAGGGCGGCGAGTTCGAGAAGACCTACTTTTGCGTGACTTGCGGAGTGCCGCGCGAGAAGTCGGCGACCCTTGTCCACTATCTCAAGAAGAACGAGGCAAAGAACGTCGTCATGGTCGTCCCGATGCTGACCGAGGGCGCAAAAAAGGCGGAATTGCATTACGACGTGCTCGAATCCAAGCAGGGCTTCGCGCTCGTGAGAGTCAAGCTGTTCACCGGCAGGTCGCATCAAATCCGCGTGCAGATGGCGACGATCGGCTGCCCGCTGTTCGGCGACGCCAAGTACGGCGCCGATCAACGCACCGTGGGGCGCAATCTCGCGCTTTGGGCGACCGAGCTTCGCTTTGTCCACCCGGTGAGCAAGGAGATGATGAACTTCATCGTCTATCCTCCCGAGGAGTCGGTGCCGTGGAAGGCATTCGAAC
>CABKMX010000153.1 GCA_902373595.1 uncultured Christensenellaceae bacterium | reverse complement strand
GTCGCCTATCGGCTCCCAGCTGCCGGCGTTGTCGAGAGCCGTCTTGATGCGCTCTTCGACCTCTTCGTCGGTGACCGGCTTGACCATGCGAGTGAACTTCAATCCCTTGAAAGCGCCGAGTTTGATGTCGGGCTTGAGCTGAACGGTCGCGCTGTACTTGAACGTGCTGTCGCTGATTGCAACAATGTCGATCTCGGGCGCATCGACCGGATAGAGCTCGACCTCTTTCTCAATCACCTCGCTGTACGTTTTCGGGATGATTATGTCCATCGCGTCTTCGTAAAATACGCCGACGCCGTAGACGCTCTCGATAACCTTGCGCGGCGCCTTGCCCTTGCGGAAGCCCTCGATCTGGAATTTGCCCTTGTTCTTGTTGTATGCTTCGTCGATTGCGGCGTGCCACTCATCCGCGCTCACTTCGACGGTGAATTTGACTTGGTTTTTCTCCAAAAATTCTTTGGTGTAGTTCATATATGACCTCTCAAAAATTTATTTGCACATAGTAGTTTAGCACAAACATTCGATTTATGCAATATAATTGCAATTGAAAAATTTATAATTTATAATATATATGTCGAAGGCGCAAGCAATGGACTCGCTTTCGCCGCCTCGGAGGATAAATGCCCAACGATTACGTCACACTGAACGCCCTTTGCCGCGAGCTCAACGACGCGCTCCGCGGAGCCAAGATTGACAAGATTTATATGCCCGAAGAGGACGAGATCACTCTCGCCGTGCGTTCGGGCGGAGTCAACCGCTCGCTGGCAATCTCGGCAAACGCACAAAATCCGCGCGTCCACTTCACTTCACGCAAAAAACAAAACCCCGTCAACGCGCCGTCATTCTGCATGCTGCTGCGCAAGTTTTTGACAGGCGCGGTCGTCGACGGCTGCCGCATGCTGGGCGAAGACCGCATCTTTTGTTTTGACATCACCGCTCGCAATGAACTTCGCGACGCGGTCAAATTCATGCTGGTTGCCGAGATGATGGGCAGATACAGCAACATCATGCTGATTGACGGAGCAACCATGACAGTCAAAGACGCGCTCAAACAGGCGTCGTTCGACACGGCGACAAAGCGCTGTCTGCTCCCCGGCGCGAAATACGAACTTCCGCCGCAAAACAAACTCAAACCGACCGACCGCGACGCGGTCAAAGCCCACATTCTCGCATTTGACGGAGGCAAACTCGCAGACCACATCCTCTCTGCAATCGGCGGATTTGCGCGCCAAACGGCGGAAGAAGCGATTTATCTCGCCGGGGCGGACGGCGCAAAAACCGCTCTCGACGACGCCGCAGCAGACAGACTGACCGAGACGCTCGCAAAGCTAGCAAACGTCTATGACACCTCTCTGTTCTCGCCGTGCGTATCCGTAAAAAACGGCGTATCCGACGACTTCTTTGTCTTTCCCTACGCAACCATTGGGGCGGAGTTTCGGCGCGCGGACAGTTTGAGCGACGCAGTAGACGCCTGCGTCGGCGAACGCGACGCGATAGAACGCAAACGTCTGCACGCACGCCATCTCGTCAAGGCGTGCCGCGGGCTTATCGGCAAAACGCGCAAAAAATTGGAAAAATGCATTGCGCGCAAACAGGACGCCGAGGGCGCGGAGCGCAACCGCATTTTCGGCGAATTGCTGATGTCCTCTCTTCACTCGATCGAGCGCGGCAGCAAGTCCGCCGAGGTGCCCAACTACTACGAAGAAGGCTGCCCCATCGTCACTATACCGCTCGACCCCGCGCTGTCGCCGCAGCAAAACGCCGCTCAATACTTCAAAAAATACGCAAAGCAAAAACGTACGTCCAAGCTCATCGACGACCAAATAGCCGAGTGCAAAGACATGCTCGAGTATCTGCGCGGCGTAGAGGTCTCGATTAACGCGTGCGAGAGCGCCGAAGACATCGCCGAATTGGAGCGCGAACTCGAAGAGGCGGGCGCGCCCGGTATGCGCAAAGCCGCCAAGGGCGCTCGCAAGCCAAAGCCCACCGCTCCGCTCCTGTACGATATCGACGGCTTCACCGTCGCCGCCGGCAAAAACAATACCCAAAACGAAAAATTGACATTCAAAACGGCAAACGGCAACGACATTTGGCTGCATGCAAAGGACTCGCACGGGTCGCACGTCATCATCTTCGCCGAAGGCGAAACCGTGCCCGAAACGGTGATTGCCAAAGCCGCCGCGATTGCCGCGCACTACTCCGAGGCAGGGACTTCGGACAAGGCGGTCGTCGACTACACCGCACGCAAAAACGTAAAGCGTCACCCCTGCGGCAAGCCCGGCATGGTGCTCTACACAGTCTATAACTCCGTCGCGGTCAAGCCCGACGCGATGACGGCTTTCGAACTCAAAAAGTGATGCGGTTCAATAATTGAAAAAAGGCGCGTCCTTCGGGGCGCGTCAAAGTTTTGTCACGTCGATGACGTCGCCGCCGTATTTTTCGTCAAGCAAATCGATGACTCTCTTGAAGTGCTCGGGAAGCGGCGACCGAAACGTCATCACCTCTCCCGTCCGCGGATGAGTGATTGTAAGCTTGCACGCGTGAAGCAGTTGACCGTTGAGGCCGAAGGCGTTCGAGCCGCCGTAAAGCGGATCGCCGACCACCGGATGACCGATGAATTTTGCGTGCACTCTGATTTGATGTGTGCGCCCCGTCTGCAAATCGAAACGGGCGAATGTATATTGCGGATAGCGTTTGAGCACGCTGTAGTCGGTGATTGCCAGCCTGCCCTTCTGCTCCCTCGAAACGGCGTAGCGCTTGCGGTCCTTGGGACTGCGGTCGAGGTAGTTTTCTATGCGTCCGCCGTTCGGCTTGACCACTCCGTCAAGCAGCGCGACATAGGTGCGGCGCGCCTCTTTTTCGGCAATCTGTCCCTGCAGCGCAAGGTGCGCCTTGTCGTTTTTCGCAATTACCAACAGCCCGGAAGTGTCCTTGTCCAGCCTGTGCACGATGCCCGGGCGGACAATGCCGTTGATGCCGCTCAACGAATCGAGCTGACCCAAAAGCGAATTGACCAGCGTCTCGCCGTAGCTGCCGGGAGCGGGATGCACGACCATGCCCTGCGGTTTGTCGACAATTGCAATGTCCTCGTCCTGATAGACGATCGGCACCTTGCGGTCGGACGGCGAAAGATCGAGTTTTTTTGGCGGCGGCGCGATGACGGTGACGATGTCGCCGCTCTTGATTGCGTGGCCTGCCTTGACGACCTCTTTTTCACAC
>CABKMX010000152.1 GCA_902373595.1 uncultured Christensenellaceae bacterium | reverse complement strand
ACGTTGACGTCGTCAATCTCGACGGCGGAATATTGCGGCGCGACGATCAATATGGAAGCTAACAAAAGCGGCACGACGACCAACGTCACGCCGAGAGCGAAAAACAGTTTGAAAATCCTTTCTTCCTTCATTTTTACCGCCTTCTTTTGTGAACAAACTTGCTATTTTGCGAGTTCGTTGAGATGTTTTCCGCGTTCATAGCGGACGAACAGATAGGCGACGGCAAGACCGACCGCGAACAGCACGATCCCGAGCACGAGGTCGAGCACGTCGACTCCGTTTTGCGCCCAATCGGTATAGACCGCATAGACGTCCGAAGTGAAGAATATCGTGACGACCGACCCCAGCGACAGCCCGACGATCGCGAAGAAAGCCGTCGTCCTCGCCCTTGCGAAGATGACGTCGAGCAGCTTGGAGAACGAGACAAGTCCTATCGCAAACCCGAGCACCATACAGACATAGACGAGCAAGATCATGGGATTTTGTTTCCAATAGCTGAGGTGGACGGAGTTCATGATGGACGAAAAGTAGCCGAACGCCATCAAGATCGCGGTCGCGCTCAGTCCGGGCACGACCTGAGTGATCGCGACGACGTAGCCGATCAATACGAAGATGAGGTAATGGTACCATTGCAATCCCTCGATGGGGCGCGCGCCCTCGGACGCGAACGTCGTGGCGACGCTGATCGCGATGGGCACCGCAAGTCCGATCAAAAACAGCGCTATGCGCGGCGCGCTCTTTTTCGCGCCCTTGATCTCGTCGGCGACCGCGGGGAACGCGCCGATCATCATGCCGCCGAACAGCCCTATGACCGCGAACGGCGCGACCTCCATCAATTTTTGGATCGCGAAAAATCCCAGCAAAAATCCCGCCAGCGCGCCGATGACGATGGGCAGCAAGAACTTAACGCACGCGACAAAGCGTTTGAGCACATTGCCGAACGCGTAGATGAGCTTGTCGTAAAGTTTGAAGATGATCGCGACGGTAGAGCCGCTGACGCCGGGCGCGATGATCGCTAGCCCTATGAACAGCCCCAAAAGACCGCCCTTGGCGACCTCTTTGCCGTCTTTGTATTTGAGGTCGGGCTCATGCCCTTCCGTTTGAGGCGCGCCCGTATCGGGCGACTCGTTGAAATCTTTTTCTTCCATGACAACACAAGTATATCACGCGGCACGCGTCAAGGCAAGCCCTTGACGCGATATGGGCGCAAAGCTGCGCGATATAACCTCGGGCTGAGCGCAACTTGTCAATATCTGTCGCCGTACGCCCTTTGCGCCTCTAAGGTGACTGAACTCACGAATCGCGGCTTTGCGTCCGCAAGCGCGGCTTGGAGTTTATACTCTTCGCGATATTGCGCCTTCCACTTTTCGTCATGGGACACGAGCGCGATCGGGAACAGCTCCCACAGCTCTTGCAAAGTCGTCTCGGACAATTTTTCGGCGCTTTTTTCATCTCGTACAAATGCGTTTAGCGCACACGGGCGCCTAAAAGTGCGGCATTGTCGACAAGCGCGCCTCGTCAACCTTCGCGTTGCACATCATTGCCGATCTTTGTCGGCGTTTGAGCCGTCTTCGCTCGCATTGTCTTCCTGCGTCTCGGCGTCGTTTTCCGCGCCGGCTGTCTCTTCCCTTTCGTCAGCGGCTTTGCCTGCGGCGCCGCCTCTCACGCGTTTGAGGATCGCCGCATAGGCGAGCGCGATGCCGGAGACCAGCGCGATCATCACGAGTATCCACCAGAACGTCCCCATGAAGTATTCCCCGCCGCCGCCGAAGCCGAACACGCCGGCGGGCGACGTCCAATTGAGGAAGAAGTAGGGGTAATTCCGCCCGTTGCCGAAGTCCCAATTGAGGACGAAGCCGATCGTCGCGAACGCGAGATAGTAGACCAGCGGCACGAGCGCCCAGACAGCGATGCCGAAGTCGGGCGCGTCGTGTTTGGCGACAAAGAGGTCGGCGATTGCGCACACGGGCACGACGACGTGAGTGAGCACGCTTGCGGCGTCGCCGAACGCGCCGGGCGTCGTCGGCGCGAGCACCGCGCAGAACACACCGCCCGTCAGCGTAATGGACACGGTGAACACGAATTTGAGCCGCCACATCGCCTCGGGGATATCCTTCGCGGACGGCTTGAACATCTTGACGATTTGCCACACCGCGAATGCGGCAAGCGTCGCCGCGATCCAAAGGTTGGATTGGATGGTGAAATAGAGGAAGCATGGGCTCAGCGCGACGCCTGCGGCCGCGCACACCGCGGCCACGGTCTCGAGAACTATCGATATCCACTTTCTTATCATTTTTCGTGCACCTGTTTTGCCGTCATATGTTGAATCTCGATCTCGAGCAATTGCACGCGATGACCGTCGCGCGCGATCTCGTCGTCGATCTCCTGTTGCGAGGGGTAGTATTTTTGGGCGAGAAGTCTCACCTTTTTCAGCACCTCGTCTCTGTCTTCGATCCACTTCGCCCTGCCGAACGCGACGACGGACGTCGCATACCACGCCCAATCGCCCTCTTTGCGGAAGTCGTCGCGCGTCGCGGTGAAGCACACCTTGTCGCAAGCGGCGATCGCGTCCGCCTTATGCCCTTGGGCGGCGCCGTGGATATATATGCGCCCGTCCTCATAGACGAAGTCGACGGGCACGCAATAGGGGTAGCCGCCGTCGCCGATGACGGCGAGCACTCCGCGCTTTGCCTCGCAAAGCACCTTTTCGCACTCTTCGGGGCGCGAAGCCTTAAAGCGCCTCATTTGCCTGAACTCTTTCATACCACCATTTTAGCACATTTTTGCAATCAGCGCAATAGGCGCTTTGCCCCACATCAAAAAACCCGCCCGGAGGCGAGCTTTGCGCGGTTTTCGCAGAGCGCTTACAAGCGCGACCACTCAAACGAAGTTTTGATTTGGCATGCCGACGCATGTCCGGTGAACGATGATCTCCCCTCGCCGTCACGATCCGCTTTACCTTGACCGTAAAGTAGGATTTACAAATTTTCCGAAATTTTCTTCAACATCTCGATCATTTTAGGAATATGATTGACCGCCGTATCGTAGACGATCGTCATACTGACACACCCATAATCATGCACTATTCTATTTCTCATTCCGCGGATCGCCATCCAAGGTATGTCGGGATATTTCGTCTTGAACTCGAGTGAAAGTCTCATGCTGTTCTCCGCAACTTGAACTATTCGAAACAAAACGGAATCTATCAGCAGTTCGTTAT
>CABKMX010000151.1 GCA_902373595.1 uncultured Christensenellaceae bacterium | reverse complement strand
CTTCTATCTTTCAAAGAAGTTGACAAGTCTGGAAATTGAATTGGTGTCCGTCAGAGATAAGATTGTCGACTTGCTTGAATCGTCAAAAAAGCAATGCGCCGACAAGCAAAAAAGGCTGGCAGAGCGCAAACAAGCGCTCGAAGCAAGAATCAAAGTACTCGAAGAAAGCATCAAAGAGCTCGAAGGGCTCGAGCTTGCCGACAAAAAAGATAGAGCCGACAGAGACAGACGGCTTTCCAATCTCGAAAGCAGACGGTTGAGATTGAAGATGCAGTTGTGGGGTATCAAAGTCGGAAACGACATCGATGAAGACGATGACATTGAAGACGACGACATCGATGAAGACGACATTGATTGGGGTGACGATTTTGGCGCCTGCATCGAGGAGTTCAAAGAGGAGATCGGCGATGAGGGAGAATATGAGGATGAAGATGATTTCGACGCCGAGAGCGACGATGACGACGATGAAGACGCCGCTGCGTCCTGTCTCAGCATCGCAGAGAGGCTGGCGCAATCTGCGCAGAAACGGGAAGCCAAGAAAGGCGGCGATTCGGGCGAGGCGGACGACGGCAGCAAAGACGGCGCGTCCGAAAACAAAGGCGGTTCCGAGCAAAGTTTCATTGAAGAGATCAATGAGCTGATCGAAACGACCATAAAGCAAAGAGCAATCGACGCCAATTTGAAGGTGTGGGAAGCCTCTGAGGACGGTTCGTTCGGGGCGAGCGGAGAGCCGCCTTTGACGGAAGTGCCCAAGCTCAAATTGCGATTTGACGACAAGGGCAACGCATATATCGACGCGTTGAAGGGGTGTTTCGATACGGACAAAAGACCCGGCGGCTGCGTAATCGATGTCGGCTTCGAATTCCCCGACGGTTCGCCGTATCGGATTAGGCTGGTCAACACGTCGAGGGGCTATATGTTGACCGACGGCGGCTGCGCGATGAGATATCTCGGAGCCAATCGCAACTTCGACAACGCCGACATTGTACGCGAGGTCAAGCGCATTTGCGCGGGCTTTGGGATGGCAATCCGCAAATCGCAGCTGTTCTTTCCCGTCTCCGAAGGCGTCGGCATCGTCAAGAGTCTGATGATGTTTGTTGCGGCAATCGGAAGGCTGGCGGACGTCGCGAATCAAAATGTGATTGCGGCGGCGTCGGAAGAGATGCTGTGGGCTTGCGCATATGAATTCCGCGAGTTGTTGCTCAAAAACCGCAGAGATTCGCGCAAGGAGCTCATCAAAATAATCAAAGACATCGTTTCTCAGGCGAAAAAGAAAAAAGATTATCGCAAGATCCTCATCTTTTTGTGCCTCAAGGACGGACTTGAGCAAATCACCGACAGTTACTACGACCAAATCAAAAAACAGCAATTGAACTTGTTCTGCGACGATTGACTCGGGCACGCCGCAGGGCTTGGGCGGCGGAGCAAATTCGCGAGGCGAATTTGCTCCGTTTGCGTCTTTTCGGTTGCGCGGGCGGGCGCGTATGTGCTAAAATTATATTCAACAGATTTGTTCGAGAGGTTTTTATGATCAAAAAGATGAATCAAGGCGTCTATCTCGTCGACGGAAAGCTGATTGACAAGGCGCAGGCCGCGGCGTACAACTTCGGCGAGGACGCGCTTGCGGACGCCTATAAGGGCACGATGGCATACTCGGTGCTTGCGGCGCATAATACGACGGGCGAGACGGCAAAGGGCAAGCTGCTCGGCATCAAATTCGACGCGATGGCGTCGCACGACATCACCTATGTCGGCATCATTCAGACCGCCAAGGCGAGCGGGCTTCAAAAGTTCCCCTTGCCGTATGTTTTGACCAATTGCCACAACAGTCTGTGCGCGGTCGGCGGCACAATCAACGAGGACGATCACGTCTTCGGGCTTTCGGCGGCGAAGAAGTACGGCGGCATTTTCGTGCCTCCGCACCAGGCGGTCATCCACACATATATGCGCGAGTGCATGAGCGGCTGCGGCAAGATGATCTTGGGCAGCGACAGCCATACCCGTTACGGTGCGCTCGGCACGATGGCGGTCGGCGAGGGCGGACCGGAGCTGGTCAAGCAGCTTTTGAACCGCACCTATGACATCAAGTATCCCGACGTCGTCGCAATCAAGCTGACCGGCAAGCCGCGCCACGGCGTCGGTCCGCAGGACGTCGCGCTCGCAATCATAGGGGCGGTGTTCAAGGACGGCTTTGTCAAGAACAAGGTCATGGAGTTTGTCGGCGACGGCATCAAGAATTTGCCCATCGAGTACCGCAACGGCATAGATGTGATGACCACCGAGACGACGTGTCTGTCCAGTATTTGGCGCACGGACGACGACGAGGTCAAGAACTATTACGCGATACGCGGCAGGCTTGACGACTACAAACCGATGGCGCCGGCGGCGCTCGCATATTACGACGCGGCGGTAGAGGTCGACCTGTCCAAGGTCACGCCCAAGATTGCGCTGCCGTTTCACCCCAGCAACGTCTACGATCTCGAGGAACTGATCGCAAACCCGTATGACGTGCTGTCCGAGGCGGAAAAGAAGGGAAAGGAACTGCTCGGCAACGACAAGCTCGACTTCTGTCTGACCGACAAAATCAAAGACGGCAAGGTGCACGTCGAACAAGGCATCGTTGCAGGTTGTGCGGGCGGTACATACGACAACATCTTCGAGGTCGCGAACATCATGAAGGGCGCGAGCGTGGGCAACGGCGCGTTTACGATGAGCGTCTATCCTTCGAGCACTCCCGTCTATTTCGACTTGCTCAAAAAGGGATGCATCGCCGAACTCGTCGAGGCAGGCGTCAACGTCAAGACGGCGTTCTGCGGCCCCTGCTTCGGAGCGGGAGACGTCCCCAACAACGGCGCGCTCAGCATACGTCACACCACGCGCAACTTCGAATCGCGCGAGGGCAGCAAGCCGGGCGGCGGTCAGATCGCGTCGGTCGCGCTCATGGACGCGCGCTCCATTGCGGCGACGGCGGCGAACAGCGGCGTGCTGACCAGCGCGGCGCAAGTCGATTACGACGACGAGATTGCGCCGTTCGAGTATGATTCCAAAATCTATGAGCGCCGCGTCTACAACGGCTGGTCAAAACCCGAAGAGAGCGAGCCGCTTCACTACGGTCCCAACATCAAAGATTGGCCCGAGGTCATCCCGTTGACCGACAATTTGATTGTCAAGTTCGCCGCGGTCATTCACGACCCGGTGACGACGACGGACGAGCTGATTC
>CABKMX010000150.1 GCA_902373595.1 uncultured Christensenellaceae bacterium | reverse complement strand
AGCACGTCCTGCGCGGCGAGTTGCTGCTTGACCTTTTCGATGTCCGCATGCGGTTTGTCGATCTTGTTGGCGGCGATGATGATTGCGACGCCTGCCTCTTTTGCGTGATGAATCGCCTCGATAGTCTGCGGCATGATGCCGTCGTCCGCGGCGACGACGATGACCGCGATATCGGTGATCATTGCGCCTCTTCTGCGCATCGCGGTGAACGCCTCGTGACCGGGGGTGTCGAGGAAGGTAATCTTGGATCCGTTGATGTCGACCGAATATGCGCCGATATGCTGAGTGATGCCGCCGGCTTCGCCTCTGACGACATTGGTCTGGCGGATGCTGTCCAAAAGCGACGTCTTGCCGTGGTCGACGTGACCCATGACGGTGACGATCGGAGGACGGCGCACCGCTTCTACTTCGTTGCCCATCTCTGCGATTTCACGGAGCTTATCCTCGGCGGTGGTGTCGAGTTTGAGCTCGAGCGTGATGCCGTAGTCGAGCGCGACAAACTCGGCGGTCTCGAAGGAAACGCTGCCGTTGATAGTTGCCATTTCGCCCATATCGAACAATTTCTTGACAATCTCCGCGGCAGGCTTACCGATCTTTTCGGCGAGCACCTTGATTGCGACGGGATCGGTGTTGATGACGGCGTGCTCTATGACAATCGCCTGTTGGGCGCCGGTGTCCTTCTTGCCCCTTCTCGCCTTGACATGGCGATATCCGCCGGCGTCTTCGTCCTCTCGCGTTGCGTCATAGACATATCCCTTTTTGAACAGATCGCGCTTGCTGAGTCCCTTTTTGGATTCGTCGCGGCTCGTCTGCGGCTTCGCCTTTTTCTTGTCTTTGTTGTACGCCGGATTTACGGGCGCCTGAACTTGTTCCGCGCGCATACCCGGGGTGGGTCTGCCTCCTTGCGGACGCTGTAGCGGCGGTCTGCCGTCCTGCCGATCGGGACGCGGAGGCCTTCTGTCGCCCTGCCTTTGCGGACGTTGCTGTCCGCCGAGAAGGTCGGGGTTGATGTACACCGTCGATTGCTTGGGCTTGTCCTGAGCCGCCGGCTTTTCTCTGTTTTCGGATTTTGCCGGCTTTTGATTTTGCCGATCGGATTTGTCTGCCGGCTTGCTCTCGCCGTCTTTGCTTTCGACGGCTTGCGCCGCCTTTTCCCCCGACTCGACCGGAGCGGACGCTTGCGCGTCGGAATCGGAGACGGTTTCGACGCTCTTTGCGGATTTCGCCTCAGCGTCGCTCTCATCCTTTTTGTCGTCTTCTTTCGCGCTTTGAGCGGCGGCTTTTTCGGCGGCAAGTATTTCGGCACGCTCCTTTTGAGCTTCCGCTTCCAACTTGTCGTAGATCTCGTTGATGATATTGCCGATCTTCTCCGTAGCCTCGGAGATCTCTTTTTTCTTTGCCGTAATGGCGCTCAAAAGAGGTCTGACTTTCGTGCCGAGAACAGTGGGGATCTCGATAATTTTTTTCTTGAAGTTTTGTCTGCTTTCGCCTTCCACTATCTACCTCCGTCGGACGGTTCGCCGCCCTTGAATGTATTGATGATTGCCTGCGCCAAATTTCGCTCGGCAATCCCGACCACCTTGACTCCGTCACGCTTGAGAAGACTCGCAAGATATCCTTCCGGCATCTCGAGCATGTCGACTTTCGACGTCTCGCCGAACCTCGCGAGCTTTTTCCGTCCGTCCTTGCCGAGAGCCGCGTCGAACAGCACGACGAACACCTTCGCCCTGCCTGCGAGCAACCCTTCCGCGCCGAAAACCGCGTTGCGGCTTCGGACGGCAAAACCTATGTACGAATCAAGGTTTTTTGACATATTGTTCCGCGATGGAAGCATAATCTTCATCGCTCAATCTGACCTCGAACACCTTGTCGAAAATGCGCTTTTTGACGCATTTTTCCACACAAGACGGTTCGTTGCAGACATAGGCGCCTCTTCCGGCGCACTTGCCGGTCGGATCGATTTTGATCTCTCCGTCGGGCGTCCTGACGACGCGCAGCATCTCCGCCTTGGGTTTGCCTTCGCGGCAAGCCACGCAAGTCCTGACGGGCTGTTTGCGCACGTCAGTTCTCCTCGTCCACCAACTGCGGCGCGGCGGACAACGGCTTGACGTCTATCTTCCAATCGGTGAGCTTTGCGGCGAGCCTGACGTTGAGGCCCTTCTTGCCGATTGCGAGCGATAGTTTTTCGTCGGGGACGATTGCAATTGCGGTCTTGTCCTCTTCGTTTATCCTGACCATCGTAACCTGTGCCGGCGACAAAGCGCGCGCAATGAAGAGCGCCTGATCGGGGTTCCATCCGATGACGTCGATCTTTTCGCCGTTGAGTTCCTGCACGACGGCGTTGATTCTGACGCCCTTTTGACCGATGCACGCGCCAACCGCGTCCACGCTCGGCTCGTCCGAATAGACTGCGAGCTTTGTGCGGTAGCCCGCTTCGCGGACAATCTTTTTGATTTTGACAATTCCCGCCTTGATCTCGGGAACTTCCATCTCGAACAGTCTCTTGACAAAGTCCTTGTGCGCGCGCGACACGATTGCCTGGGCGCGGCCTTTGCTGTCGGGCTTTACGCTCTTGATATACACTTTGAGCGCGGTGCCGACCGTATACTTTTCGCCCTTGATCTGATCGGACGCGAGCATGATTGCGTCCACTCTCGATGTCTGCATCGTGTTGAGTTCAAGCTGGACGGTATCGCCGTCGACGCGTCTGATCATGCCGGTGACTATCTCGCCCTCTTTTTGGCTGATATCCTCAAGCACGCGGCGCTTGTTTTCGTCGCCGATACGCTGGGTGAATAACTGCTTGGCGCTCTGCGCGACGATGCGCGAGAAGTCCTTTGTGGTGAGCTCGTCGCCGACCATATCGCCGAGTTTGTAGGTGCTCTTGAGCTTGAGCGCGTCCTCGAGAGAAATCTCCTTCTCGGGATCCTCGACGGTCTCGACGACGGTCTTGTAAGCGATGATGCGAATCAAGCCTTGACTCTCGTTGAGCTGTACGACGATGTTGCGTCCCTCGCCGTACTCCTTTTTGTACGCCTGGGCAATCGCCGCTTCAAGCGAAGAAAGTACAAGGTCCTTGTCAATCTTGCCTTCGCTCTCGAGTTGATTGAGCGCGAGAAAGAAATCCTTGTTGATCATTTTGTCCTCCTAGAACTCGATGTGTTCTCTTATGATTGCGATGTTTTTGGTGTTGATCTCCAAAGTTTTGCCGTCGGCCTCGAGGGTCGCGGTAGCGGTTTGGGGATCGTATGCGGTCA
>CABKMX010000149.1 GCA_902373595.1 uncultured Christensenellaceae bacterium | reverse complement strand
TTACGACCTTCTCGGGCGCAATTGCGAAACGCTCGCAGACGAGATCTTTGACAAATCGCGCGTCCTCTTCGCACAGCCCGTGCCCGATGAAGACCACCTCCTGCTTTTGCGCCGGAAGCATCTTCTCCCCCATCTTATCGACGAGGGCTTTGAGCGACTTTTTGCGCGAAATGACCTTGCCGATCGGAATCAGTTTGCCGGCATAATTGACATAGAGCACCGGCTTGATGTTGGCGAGAGTGCCTATGAACGCCGCGGTCTTGGTCACTCTGCCGAGGCGCGCCAAATGGTGCAAATCGTCGACGGTGAAGTAGGAGCAGACGTGATCGACCATGCTGCCGACATACTCGACCAATTGTTCGAACGACGCGCCCTCGTCTCTCTTTTTGAGCGCATACCAAACGAGCATTCCCTCGCCTATGCTCGCATTGAGGCTGTCGACCAGCGCGAGCTTTGCTCCGGGATATTCTCTGCGAAGGTCGGCGGCGACGCGCGTCGCGTTGTCGAACGTGCCCGAAAGCCCGGACGAAAAGACGATGTAGAGCACCTCTCTGCCCTCTTTGAGCAGCGGCTCAATCGTCCTTCTCAGCGTAACCTCGTCAATCATCGAGGTGTTGGACTTGGCGCCTGCCTTCATTCTCTCGTAAAACTGCTTTGCTGTCAGCTTCTTTTCAACGCCGTCAAACTCCTCGTCGTCGAGCATGTATCTCATCTGCATGATTGCGAAATCGTCAAACTGAAAACCTTTAGGGAAATCTGCGGTGCTGTCCGTAACTATGTATGGTTTCATTTTACCTCCGTAGGCGCAAAGCGCCTGATTTTATGGATATTTTCAACTATCATTATAGACGATTTATACTATATTTTCATTAAAAAGCCTTTACAAACTTTGACGAATTTTGTACAATATACTACAGAACACGTCATTGTGTACAAAATCGAACGAGGTGACCGATATGGCAGAAGACAGAAGGATCAAAAAGACTCAGCGCGCAATCATCAACGCGACGGTGAAATTGCTCGACACCGTGCCGATCAACAAGTTGACCGTGGGCGAGATCTGCGCCAAGGCGGACGTCAGCCGCTCCACCTTTTATCTGCACTACTACGACGCGACCGACGTCATCGACCAGGTCCACAACAACATCATTGCCAGCATCACCAATGTGTTGGACAAGTTCGACTACGCGACGATACTCGTCAATCCCGAGCCCTTTCTCAAACAGGTGTTTGACTTTGTGTCCGAGCATCTCGACCTTTATATCAGTCTGTTGCAGAACAACTTTCATTCCGACTTCCGCCGCAAGCTCAAGGGGATGCTCGAGAACAAGATCTTGCACGAAAACTCCTATCGCTACCGCGACAGGACGATGTTCGAATACTCCGTCTGCTTTTTGATCAGCGGACTTGTCGAGACGATTTGCGACAACCTGCAAGACGTCGGCAACCCCGCCAAGCGCGACGTGCTCCTCAACCTGCTCGCGACTCACATCAAGAGCGGCTTCAATCTGCGCTGAACATGGATACGCGGTCTTTGGTGTTGAGCGTCCTCGAAAGGCGCCGCGGGATGCGCGTCTCGGGCGAAAAACTCGCCGCCGAGGCAGGTGTGTCGCGCGCCGCCGTATGGAAGGCGGTCAAGACGTTGATTGGCGACGGCTATGCGATAGATTCGCTGCGCGGCGAGGGCTATATGCTCTCTCCCGATTGCGACATAATCTCCGAGGCGGCGATACGCGCGTTTTTGCCGCCCGACCTCGCGGACGCCGCCGTGATTGTCAAAGACTCGACCGTCTCGACCAACATAGACGCCTCCGCGCTTGCAGCCGCCGGCGCGCCTAACGGCTCGACCGTCGTCGCGCTGGCTCAAAGCGCGGGTCAAGGCAGGATAGGCAAGTCATTTTTCTCCCCTTTGGGAGGGATATATTTCAGTGTCGTGCTCCGCATTGACGCCCGGCTGTCCGCCGCTCCCCTGATTACGCACGCCGCGGCGGTCTCCGTTGCGCAGGCGTTCGAGAGGCTGCTCGGCGTCTTCCCCGCGATTAAATGGGTCAACGACCTCTTCGTCGACGGCAAAAAGGTGTGCGGCATCTCCGCTCAGGCGACCGCCGACTTCTTTTCGTCACGGCTTCGGAGCGTAGTCGTCGGGATAGGGATAGACTACTCGTCCGACCTCTCCGTCTTTCCCGAAGAGCTGCGCGGCGTCGCCGGAGTGCTCTTCCCCAAAGACGCTCCGCCGGTGCGCAGCCGCCTCATTGCGGACATAGTCTCCTCTCTTGCGGCGCACGCGGCGCACCTCGACCCGAGCGCTTTCATGTCCGAATACCGCCGCCGCTGTTTCGTCATCGGCAGGCGCGTCGACTACGTCTTTGACAACGTCCCCGAAAGCGGCGTCGCGACTGACGTCGCCGACGACGGAGCGCTGATCGTGAGGACGGACGACGGAAGAGAACGCCGACTTTCATCGGGCGAAATCTCCGTCAAAGTCAAATAGATATTTTTCGTGCCCGTGTTCGTAATTGTCAAAATATTTTCGGCGTCCTCACCTTTTGAGGACGCCTCTTTTGTCCGTGCAATTGCCGGCAGAAGCATGTGTTTGCCGTCATAGCCCGCCCTCGAATAGGCTCATCTCTTCCCTCTCTTTGTCTCTGTCCGTTTGCCGAGACGCGCTTCTCTTCTGCTCTTACCGAAAAGGCATAAAAATACGGTTAGTCCTCGCTAACCGCTCTCCCGGGAAAAGACGCTCATCGCGTCTTTTGTTTGTGGGCGGAAGAATTACTCTTCGCTGATCGCCTCAACCGGGCAACCCGCCGCACAGGTGCCGCACGAAATGCAGGTATCCGCGTCGATCACGAACTTGTCGTCGCCCTCGCTGATAGCGCTGACCGGGCAGTTCGCCGCGCAGGATCCGCACTTGATGCAGCCGTCACCGATAACGTATGCCATAGTGCACCTCGCTTTTTTTATTTGTACTTTGATTATACCACAAGCTTTCGCCGTTGTAAATACTTTTGCCCAGGCTAATTTTGTCGATTACTCCACGGTGTCGGAGTCGTCGGGCACGGAGTCGTTGTCGTCTCTCTCCTCGGCGCGGTTGTGCTGTTTGCCGCCGCCTTGGGCGAGCACCTCAAAGTCTCCTATGCCGTAATACGCCTTTGTCACTCCGTCCTCGTTCTCGATTGCGACTCGGATACGGCGTCTGAGCACGTCGATGTCGTCCACCCTGCCGACCCCGTCCGCGGTCTTGACGCGCGCTCCGTGCTTGGGCATGAGCTTGAGCGTCTCGGCG
>CABKMX010000148.1 GCA_902373595.1 uncultured Christensenellaceae bacterium | reverse complement strand
CTCCGACAAGAGTCAATACGGACACGAACGAGATAATCAGCTCACCGAGCGCCGCCAAATAGATGAAACACGCCAGCAAGAAGATGAGACAGACAACGAACGTGATGATGAAGTTCGCCAAAAAATAGCTGGTAATCAAAATCGGCGACGACACGGGCGACGACGCAAAGTCGCGGTTGATGCCGTTCTCCTTGTCGTTGACGGTGATTGTGTTGATCTGAATGGACACGGTAATCGTGCACATCGCGACGATGCCGCTGAGCATCCACGAGTCAATCAACGTGTGAATGTAATTCGCGAGAGTGGCATCTTCGAGGCTCAAGCCGTATTCGGCGAGTATGGGCTCAATGGTCATCAGTTCGAGATCTCTCAAAAAGAAGATGTAGATCACAAAGATGATGAACGGCACCATGAGCGTGAAAAACACGCGTACGCGGTTGTTGACAAACACGAGCAAATGCCTCTTTGTGAGGCTGAAAAGCTGTTCGCCGTAGTTGGTCTTTTTCTTCATCTGCCCCCCTCCGGATCCATATCTTTGCGCCCCGTCACATTGAGGAAAACGTCGTCCATCGTCCCCTTGAGAATCTCGACGTCGCCGGTGAGTTGCGGAAACTCGTTCATGATTGCGCGAGCGGCGTCCGTGCCGTCGATATTGACGCGATACGCGCCGCGCTCTTCGTCGTAAGCAAACACAAAACCGCGCTCTTCAAGCGCCTTTTCAAACTCCGCGCTGCGCGCGACATAGCTGACGAGCGAGTCGGACGCATATGCGTTTTTCAACTCGTTGGGCGTGCCACGCGCGATGATTTTGCCCTTGTCCATGATGACCACGTCGGAGGCGAGCTCCGCCTCTTCCAAATAGTGCGTCGTCAAGAAGACGGTCATCCCGGCTTCCGCCCTGATTTTGTCAATCAACGCCCAGACTATGCGGCGATTTTTGGGATCGAGACCTGTGGTCGGCTCGTCGAGAATGAGCAGCTTGGGCATGTGCACCATCGCCCTCGCTATATCAACGCGGCGCATCTGTCCTCCCGACAGATTTTTGACCGGGCGCTTGAGAATGGGCTCAAGCTCCAACAGCTTGATGATTGCGTCGATATTTTCCTTTTTCTCGCGCTTGCCGAGTCCGTAAAACGCCGTTCGTATCTCCAAGTTTTGAAGCACGGTCAAATCTCTGTCCAGCACCGAGCTCTGGAAGACAATGCCTATGTTCCTCTTGATTTCGATTGCGTCCTTGTCAAGGTCGAGCCCCTCGACGAGAATGCTTCCGCCGTCCTTGTCGAGAATGGAACAGATGATGTTGATTGTCGTCGACTTGCCTGCGCCGTTTACGCCGAGAAAAGCAAAAAGGCTCCCCTTCTTCACATCGAAAGAGATGCCGTCCACAGCCTTGACGTCGCCGTACGACTTATAAAGATTTTTTATCTGAAGTGCATAGACCGGTTCGCTCATTTGATAATCTCCGGATATTTCTCCGCCAGCTCGTCGTATCGCGCGTATATGACGTCGAAGGCATGTGTCTTCATCTTGTTGTGTACCGCATCGCGGTCTGTCTGTTTGAAGTTGTCAATCCTCAGCAACAACCCGTAACGCTTGATTCTGCGGCAAAGATGCTTGATTACCGTGTCGTCGCGTATGTCGCGCTGTTCGTTGAACCGGCGCGGCAAAAGGAGCTTCGCGGTCGCATACTTGTTGAGCGCGGTCTGGTCGGGCATAATCATCTTGCGGTTTTTGACCATCTTCCTGCACTTGGCGAGCAAGCCCGTCTCGCTGCAGCGCTTGAGGTTGAGGCTCATGACACCGGAATTGAAATAGCTCGGCTTGAGCATCTTGGACAACACCACGTCCTTGACCGCCGCAAACTCTACGCCCTCGATGTCGACGTCCCACATCGGAGAGATGTCGCCGACAAACATTGTGTCCGTATCGAGATAGATTACCTTTTCGGGCATGTCGTCGACCAAGTCGAACAGCAACCGAAATTGTGCATACGGGGTATAGTGCCCCTTCTCGTTTTTGCCGCCGGAAAGACCGGCGCGATATTGCGCCTCGACATCGACAATCACGGCGTCGCTGTCCGCATTCCTATCTTTGAGCGCCTCGCGCAGCACCGCGCACATCCTCTCGTCAATCGGGATGAATCTCTCGTCCAAATCGGTCAAATCGGCGGTGACAAGCCTCACTTTGATTGCCCTGTCGCAATGTTCCGCCATCGACATCGCCGACAACAATATTTGCGGAAATGCCTTGGCGTTGCCGCAATAATATACCTCGATCCCGTTCATACCTTACTCCCATGTCTGTGCGCTGTATTGTAATATCTTTACCCTTTTTCACGCGCATTACTCGATTTATTATACTTTATAATAAAGTCTTTGTCAATGATTGGCGTCCATTTTGCGCTCGCGCCGTGCGCGTCAGACTTCACG
The DNA here is from genome assembly GCA_902373595.1 of uncultured Christensenellaceae bacterium. Classification (GTDB taxonomy): domain Bacteria; phylum Bacillota; class Clostridia; order Christensenellales; family UBA3700; genus Ornithoclostridium; species Ornithoclostridium faecigallinarum. The sequence continues at coordinate 862 of CABKMX010000148.1, read as the reverse complement.
GGCAAGCGCTATCTTTTTGCCGTCGACGCGCACCAAGCCGTCGTCCGTCAGCCGCTTTAATTCCCTAACCATCGCACTGCGGTCGACGCACAGATACTCGGCGAGCCGCGTATGCGACATCGGCAGCGTGAACTCGCCGCCCCTGCGCGCGCTCTCAAGGCGGAAATAGTACATCAGCTTCTCGCGCGTCGTGCGCCTCGACAGCAGTTGTATCCTCTCGCCGAGCGACAGCGTCTTTTTCGCCATCAGCTCGAACAGATTGGCGACCAGGCGGCTGTGATGCTCGCACGCCTTTTCGCACCGCTTGGTAATCTGATCGTATTTGAGAAAGACGACGTCGCAGTCTTCGTCGCATATGAGTTTGACATAGTCGCCGCCGTCGCCGAAGCACAACACCTCGCCGAATATGTCGCCCTCCTCGACCTCTTCGAGCAACGTCTCGTTGCCGCTCTCGTCTATGCGAATCATCGACGCCCTGCCCGTGCGCATAATTCCCACGCGCCGCTTGGGGTCGTCCGAATAGTCGCACACGACCTCGCCGGTGCGGAACGAATCGAACTCCGCGCCGAAACACACCAGCATGTCCGTACACGACGCCGCGCTTATGCCGTCAAACAACTCAATTTGCGAAAAATCCATTTTTTTCTCCGTTTTGTTGCATTTGCAACAGATACCTGCGTCAATAATATGATATATTAGTTTTGCAAATAAGTAAAGCGTTTGAACGCGCTTTCGGGAGGTAACATCATGATTGACGTAACAGTTCAAAACGGGACAATCGATCAAAAGGAGATTGACGCCTATATCGCATACGGCCGCAAGAAGTACCCCGGCAAGAGCATCATCGCGATGGATGTGACCT
>CABKMX010000147.1 GCA_902373595.1 uncultured Christensenellaceae bacterium | reverse complement strand
ATATTATATCGCCGCGGCGCACGCTTTGTCAAGCGTACGCCGCGATGTTTCAATTGTTTGCCAGCACCGCCGCCGCCCTCAGGATGACAAGATCCTGCGGGTAGTCTCTCACCTCCGTCGTTTCGACGACGTTGAGCGGCGAGGGCGAAATGCCCACCTCGTGTATCGACGCCTCCCAAGAGGTCTCGCCGCCGACGTCGAGCGGCACATAGTACTTGCCGTTGGTGATGTAGAGCTCGTAATTGCCGCCCGCAAGGGAGATGACCGTCTGCGCGACGCCCTTGCCGTAGGTGGTCGTGCCGACCGTGGGCGCGCCGCTCGGGCTGTAGAAGTCGATCGTCCACGTCAGCAATTCCGAACTCGAAGCGGTGCCGCCGTCCGTCAGGATCGCGACCTCAAAGCCCTCGACCTCTTCGTAGAAGTTGAACGAGGTCAGCGTCTTGCCGCTCTCCTTGCTGCTCTCGACGGTGCGCGAGGTGTAGAACCATGTCTCCGCCAGGCTGCCGCCGTTGTTGTAGACATAGCGCGCCATCGGCGCCTTGTCGTTGCCGTCCGCGATGAAATAGGACGCGATGAAGCCGAGGATGGTACTGCTGCCGCCGCCGTTGCCTCTGAGGTCGAGCAGCAGCATCGTCGGCGACGACGGATCGTCGACAAACGCCTGCGCCGCCGTGGCAAAGTCGTCGACCGCGGTGTCGCCGAACTCGGTCAGCGAGATGTAGCCGAAGCCGTCCCCGAGCCCGATGTCGTTGCCGTCGATATAGCGCGCGGTCGGGGCGTGGAGCACCTTCTTTTCGACGCGGAAATACATTTGATAGGCAATCTCGCGCTCGCCGTTTTCGTCATAGCGGTAGCGATAGACGCGCATGTCTACGGTGTCGAGAGCGGAGACGAGCTCGTTGAGCGTGCTCTGCGCGAGGTTTTGAACGCGCGTCCATTGCTCGGAGTTTTCGCTCGTCTTGATCGCGACGATCTCGTCGCCGCGCTTGAGCCCGACCGTGCCCATGTTCTCCTCTGCGGCAGCCGCGCCGTACATCTTCACAATCTGCCCGTCCTTGTACTCGAACACCTGATAGGGCACCGCCGTCTCGGCGTTTGAGCCGGGGGCGACGCGCGAAACGTAGTGCTCGTTGTATCGGTTGGAGCTGAGCGTGACGCCCAATTGCGACGACGACGCGTTGACGGGGCTGGTCACGGTCAAGCCCGTGAACTTGTCGACGCTGCCGGCGATCGCCGCGCCCAAGTTGTATTGAAAGACGTCCCAATCGATGTCTTCGTAGTAGTATGTGTCGATGTAGTCGAGTACCTGCTGCGCAAACGGCGCGTCGGTCGCGAGATCGGCTCCGCCCGTACCTATCCAAATGCACGCGCCCATCGACAGCGCCGCCGCGGCGACCAATATCACCGATACTGCGATCAAAAACCTTTTCTTCATTGTTCCCTCTCTTTGTTGATCTTGAATTCGCTGATGCGGTCGAACATGTTGCCCACGCCGAACACGCGCACGCTCGCCCTCGCGCCGAGCGCGATGTCCGCGTTCTTGACATAGACTATGCCGTCGTCGCGGACGAATCTCACGAGCCGACCGCTCTTTGTGCTGATCGACCTGTCGGCGGTCCACTCCCCTTCGGGGTCGGCGGTCGCGACCGCAAACTCGGGATAGACGCAGCAAAGCACGCGTTTGTTGGCATAGGTGTCCGAAATGGGCTCGGGCGCCTTAACGTCGTGCCCGAACGCGTTCACCGTCCAGCCGTTTTCGCCCCTTTTGAGCGTCGCGCCGATCACGCCGACATAGTCGTCGATGCTGCGCACGACGGACAGCGAGCCGGGATCGCTGTACAATTTGTAATACTCGTCTATCTGCTGCGGAATGCCGCCGTAGACGACGGCGATCTTTCCGCCGAACATCCGCGCCTCGTACATGCGGTCGGTCGCATAGATGACCGTCGCGTCCGTTCTGCCGACAGCGGTGACGAACGCGTCGAACGCCTCGCGCCGCGATGTGTAGCCCATGCCCGAAAAGACGTCGTCGACAAGATACAGCTCGCACTCGCGGACGAATATGCGCGCCAAAAGCACCTTTGCGCACTGCGCTGGGGTCAGATCTTTGACCTTTGCGTTGAGCAAGTCCTCGATGTCGAAGAGCCGCGTCACATACGCAAGCCGCGTGCGCACATATCCCTCGTCCGCCTTGCGCAATTCGAGCGGCCGCACGATGTTTTGAAGCGCGGTCTTGCGCGGCATAAGGCTGCCGAAATCAAAGCTGAACGCGATCGGCGTCTCCTTGACGGGGATGTCGCGCACCTCTTTGCCGCCCACGCGAATGCTGCCGCGATACTCCTCAAGCCCGGCGAGCGCGCGCAAAAGTGCGGTCTTCCCTTGATTGTGCATCCCGAAAATGCAAAGCCTGCCGCTGCGCGGCAATTCAAAGCTCCAATGCTGCACCGACGGCGCCGAGCCGAAATAGCTCATCTCCAAGCCGTCAACTTTGACGCCGGGGGCGTCGATGTCCTGCTTTTCCATACGTTCATTATAATGCATACGCGCGTTGATTGCAATAATTTAGTATTGACGACTTTTGCAAGACAATGCTGTGCTCGCGGTGGAATGTCTGCGCTGTCGCGCAAACGTGAAATACGGCGATCGTTTGACCGCCGCGTGAAATGACCGCTTTTCGCGAACGTGAAATGTCGTCTTTGTCGACGGGAGCGTGCTGTCTTAGCGCTCTTATCCTTGTTTGACTTAGAACAATGTCCAAAAAAGACCGCGCCGCACGCCGACGCGTCTAAATTCTAACAGCATGCTCCTTGCCTGCCTGTCAACGTATCAAGCCCAAACATAGACCGCGCAAGCGCGGTGAGGGCAAGCCGACAGCTGTTTTGCTGTCGGCAGTTCTGTCGGTGCGTAGCAGTTTTGTATAATTAAGTCGTTTTTGTTCTCTTCAAACACCAAGACTTAAACTAAGACCGCGCAAGCGGGGTGAGGGCAAGCCGACAAAAAACGACAGCAGGTTTTTGCTGTCGTTTGTTTGTCGGTGCGTAGCAGTTTTGAGCGAGGAATTTTGCGCGCAGACGAGTCGCGTCCCCGCAGCTCAATCCTTTATGGCTTAGCAAGGGGTAAGACGCGGTATGAGCGGAAAAGATCCGCTCCTTGCCTGTCTGTCGTTGCACCAAGCCCAAAAAAAGACCGCGCAACGGGCAGGTGAGCAAGCCGACAAAAAACGACAGCGGTTTTGCTGTCGTTTGTTTGTCGGTGCGTAGCAGTTTTGAGCACGCTATTTCGGGATGAATTTGCG
>CABKMX010000146.1 GCA_902373595.1 uncultured Christensenellaceae bacterium | reverse complement strand
GGCAAGTTCCCGGGAGGATGCCACAGATGAATTTTGTAACAAAAGAACCGATAAACAAAGGCTGGTCCAGTGATAAGAAATACTGTGTTACCGATGAGAACGGTACACGGTGTCACGGGAACAACGTTGCTGGCGCTCTTTGTCGAGATGACCTTTGTTTTGAAATGAAAACTGCCTTGAGGCACAAAGATACAATTTTGATTGGAGACGAATATGCTGGAAAGATTGCTTGAAGAAGGCCGTCCGCTGGTGGCGGCGCACAGAGGAAAGAGCGGAGCGGCGATTGCCGAAAATACCGTCAAGGCGGCGCTGCACGCATTCAAAGAGGGCGCGGACATCGTCGAATTCGACGCGCTCAGGACGCTTGACAACAAGATTGCGGTGTTCCATGAGGATATGGATTTCCGTTTGCTGTTCCCGGCGATACCGGTGCGCTTTTCGCTGATGGCAGAACTCAAAAAACGCAAGCTGCGTTCCGCATACGGCTATTTGCTCAACTACGGGATCAACGATCTTGAGGAATATCTCGCCGCGCTCAAGGGCAAGGGCTTGCTCAATTTCGACCGCATTTGGTTCGCCGACGCGCGCAAGTGCCTGGAGATTGTCAAGAGGCTCGACATGTTCGATCAAATTCTGTTTAAGGGGTACGTTCGCGAGAGGGGCAACCGCCTGCTCGACCTGTTCGCCGCCTATCCGCAGGCGTGGTTCATGCCGATATGCAAGACATCGGCAAACTATCCGATTGCCGTCGCCGGGTGCGAAAAACACGGCGTCAAGATGCGCGGCGTCGAAGTGCTTTTCCGCAAAGAAGACGACCTTTTCGCCCGGCCCGAATTCGTCAAAAAAGAGCGCGAAGCAGGCAGATTCGTCTGGGTCAACTCGATACATCTCGACGGCAAGCCCGACATGTGCGCCGAGCACGGCGACAATTATGCGATATTCGACGATCCCGACAAACATTGGGGATTTTTGCTCGACCGCGGCTACCGCGTCATTCAAACAGATTGGCCGGTAGAGCTCAACCGCTGGCTGGACACCAAATTTTGACGGCATGAAAACTTGCGCCCGACCGCTATGTCAAAAGCGTCGGGCGCAATATTGTTTACGATTGAATCCGTCAAGCCGCCGCGGCAATCAAATCGCGAAGCCGAGCGCGGCGATGAGGAGATAGGTGCAGCTTTTAGGGATCATCAACACGCCTATCTTTGGGTTGCGCTTTGCAGATATCGCGACGGGCAGGTAGAAGGCGAAGCTCAGCGCTATCGCAACGGCGGCGGTGAGCGCGGCGGCGTTCGGCGGAAAGAGCATACCGAGTTGAGCCGCGGCAATCGCGCCGAGCGCAATGAAAGGGACGTTGCGCAAAAGCGGCAGGAAGGACGGCTCGTCGCCTGTAAACGAGCGAGGGATGAAGCACAGCGCGACGCGTACGGCGGCGAGAGTGACGACCGCGGTCGCGGAGACGGCGTCGACGCCGAGAAGAAGTGCGGCGCGCCACCAAATCAGGACATAAAACAGTGTCATCGTCACCGAGGCGGCGGCCTTGCCGAGTCGCTCGACGGGCGAGGTCTTGCCGGTCGCAAAGCGATATATCCGAGGGATCAAATGGAGAGCGTCGCCGACAAACAACACGGCGACAGCCGCGCCCCATATCGACTTGCCGACGACCAGCAGCGCTATCGCTAGCGAGAGCGAGGCGGTGAGATAGAGCGCGTCAAACGCGCTTTCGGCGACGTGCGACGCCGTCTGTTTTTCAGCGGAAGTTTTTTGCATACGTGAAGTATTGACAAAATGTGCAGACATATGCACTGCGCGGCTTATGTCCCGAGATTGCCTTGCGCGGCGCGCGGTTTTGGTATATAATGTAGCTATGGTCAAACTCATTGCAGAAGACGTCGCGGCAAGGCTCGCGCAATTCGACCACATCGCCGTCGCGGTCAGCGGCGGCAGGGACAGCGTCGCGCTGTTGGATTGGCTCGTCCGATCGGGTCGGTATTGCGGCGAGGTCATTGTCGTGCACGTCGATCACAAGTTGCGCGGAAAGGAGAGTGACGGCGACAGAGAGTTCGTCGCAAAGCTCGCCGCAGACTGCGGAGCTCGGTTGAAGACTTACGAGATTGACGTCCCCGAGTTTTGTCTCGCGAACGGCTATGGAGTCGAGCAGGGCGCGCGCATCGTCCGTCGCCGCGTCTTCCGCGAAATCACGGAGAGCGGAGACGTCCAAAGAGTGTTGACCGCGCACCATCTTTCGGATCAGACGGAGAGCGTGCTCATGCACGTCTTTCGCGGAAGCGGCATAGACGGGCTGTGCGGAATGAGAGAGGACGACGGCGTCGTCTTCAGGCCGTTGCTCGGCACCGCGTCGGAGACGATTGCGGAATATGCGGCTGAAAGGGGGCTTGAGTGGCGCACCGATTCGACGAACGCCGACACCGCCTATTCGCGCAACTACTTGCGGCACGTCGTCATACCTTCGATAGAAAGACTCTATCCTTCGCTCTGCGAAAACGTCGCGAGGCTGTCAAAGGCGGCGCGCGACGCGGCGGACGCTTTGGGCGGAATGACCGCCGAAGTCGCAACCGAAAGAGGAGAGACGCTGTTGCCGCTTTCGGCGTTGGACGAAGCGCCTGCAATCGCTTCGGCGAACGTGATGAAGTTGCTTCAATCCGCCGGCGCAAGGGTGGATTGCGAGCGTGCACACATCGAGGCGATACTCGCGCTAAAAGACAAAAAAACAGGTGCCCGTGTCTGTCTTCCGCACTTTTATGTTGCCGAAAAGAGACGCGGTCATCTTGCGGTATATCGCAGCGAAGAGGGCAAAGATATGACGGAGATTCCGTACGCAAGAGGGGAGTTTTGCATTGCCGGGACTCGCTTTGCGGTTGCCGACAAAGCGAACGTGGGATTGCGGTTGGACGAGAGGGCGATTCCGCCGGGGAGCGTGTTCCGCACTCGTCGCGACGGCGACGTTTTCACCAAATTCGGCGGCGGAACGAAGTCGCTCGGTGATTGGCTCACCGACAAAAAAGTGCCTGTCGGAAGACGGGACAAGCTGGTCGTGCTCGCGCACGAAAACACGATTCTCGCCGTGGTCGGGATGGAGATTTCCGACTCGGTGAAGGTCGGCGACGGCGCTCGCGTCGTCGGGATAGAGGAGAAAAGATTATGAATTATGCGACGCCCGAAAAAGTGCTGATAAGCCGCGATGAGATTGCGGAAAAAGTCGCCGAGACGGCGGCAAAGCTTGCGGACGCGTATCGCGGCAAGAAGCCGCTCGTCGTCTGTGTGCTCAACGGAGC
>CABKMX010000145.1 GCA_902373595.1 uncultured Christensenellaceae bacterium | reverse complement strand
CCTTGAGATAGGTCATGCTGCCGACGCCGGATGTCTGGTGGGTGTGCAGATGGATGGGGACCTTTACGACCTTCTTGATGCCCTTGACGAGCTCATATGCGACGTACGGGACCAAGATGCCTGCCATATCCTTTATGCAGATGACGTCTGCGCCCATGTCTTCGAGCTCTTTGGCGAGCTTGATGAAGTACTCGGTCGTGTGAACGGGGCTGGTCGTATAGCAGATTGTTGCCTCGCAGATGCCATTGTACTTTTTGCAGCTCTCCATAGCCTTGCGCATATTGCGGGTGTCGTTGAGCGCGTCGAAGATGCGGATGATGTTGATGCCGTTATCGATGGACTTCTTGACGAACTCCTCGACGACGTCGTCGGCGTAGTGCTTGTAGCCAAGAATGTTCTGCCCTCTCAACAGCATTTGCAGCTTGGTGTTGGGCATCGCTTTGCGCAATTTGCGCAACCTCTCCCACGGATCCTCATTGAGGAAGCGCAGGCAGGCGTCGAACGTCGCGCCGCCCCAGCACTCAATCGAATAGTAACCGACCTTGTCGAGCTTGTCGGCGACGGGAAGCATCTCGTCCAATCTCATACGCGTAGCCGCCTGAGATTGGTGAGCGTCTCTCAAAATTGTTTCGGTAATTTGAACTTTTGCCATGATTTATACCTCGTATATTATGCGACGCCGAACACGGACAGCAATACGCCTGCCGCGACGGCACTGCCGATGACGCCTGCGACGTTGGGGCCCATAGCGTGCATGAGCAGATAGTTTTGCGGATTCTCTTCTTGACCGACGTTGTGCGAGATTCTCGCCGCCATCGGAACCGCGGAGACGCCTGCCGAACCGATGAGCGGATTGACCTTGCCCTTGCTGGTCAGATACATCAACTTGCCGATCAGCAGACCGCCGAGCGTGCCGAACGAGAACGCAACGATGCCGATGATCAAGATCTTGAGCGTCTGCAGATTGAGGAAGACATCCGCAGTCGCCTTGGTGCCGACAAGCACGCCGAGCAAGATCGTGATGATGTTGATGAGCTCGTTCTTTGCGGTGTTGGTCAATCTCGGGACGACCTCGGACTCCTTGAACAGGTTGCCGAGCATCAGCATGCCGAGAAGCGGTACCGCGCTGGGCAGGATGACGCCTACGATGAGCGTGACCGCGAGCGGGAACACAACCTTCTCCGTCTTGGAGACGGGGCGGAGCTGCTCCATGACGACAGCCCTCTCCTTCTTGGTCGTGACCAGCTTCATGATGGGCGGCTGGATCAGCTTGATCAAAGCCATGTACGAATATGCCGCGACGGCTATCGAGGGCAGCAAGTGCGCTGCAAGTTTGACCGTGACATAGATTGCCGTGGGGCCGTCCGCGCCGCCGATGATCGCGATCGCCGCAGCCTCTTCGCCGGTGAAACCGATGTTGATCGCAACTATGAACGTGATGAAGATGCCCAGCTGCGCCGCCGCGCCCATGAGCAAGCTCTTGGGGTTGGCGATGAGCGGACCGAAGTCGGTCATTGCGCCGATGCCCAGGAAGATGAGCGGCGGATAGATGACCCAATCGACGCCCTTGTACAGGTAGTAGAACAGACCGTAGTCCGCGACGACCTCCTTGCTGTATGCATAATTGGGGCTGATCTCCGCGACCTTCGCGCAGATCGCCGCCAACTTGTCGGGCAGGCTGACCATATCGACTTCGCCGGCGGTCTGATAGACGATGCCGAACATCTGATTGAGCTCGTTGATCGTGCCGGAGATGGGCGACGCATACGCGTATTGGTAGGTCTCCGCAATCTTGGCTGTCACAGCCTGCAATTGCTGCGAAACGGTCATTTCGTCCGCAAGCACAATCCCCAGCTTTTCGGCAAGCTGCGGCAAAGTGCCGGCAAACAGTTCTTCGCCGGTGTTGAAGAACATGTACATTTGATCGCCGTCGACCGTGAAGTTGTAGCCGTATGTTCCGTACAGAATGTTGTAGGTGCCGGGGATGTTGATGATGAACATACCGAAACCTATCGCGAGCAGCAGGTTGGGCTCAAACTCCTTGTACACCGCCAGGTAGATGAGCGCGCACGCGATAACGAGCATGATCAAGTTCTGCCAAAGCGGAGTCAGCGAGGTCATGAATCCCGTGCTGTTCCACAAATTCTGTAAGGAATCTACAAAGTCGAGCGACAATATTGTAGATGAAAATCCCAACATTATGCCACCTCTTTATGCGATCGTGCAGAGGACGGTACCGGTATCGATGTTAGCGCCTTCGCTGACGCTGTATGTGATCACGCCGTCTTTGGGGGCGACGATCGGGGTGTCCATCTTCATAGCCTCGAGGATGACGATCGTGTCGTTCTTCTTCACGGTTGCGCCGTTGGAGAAGCACAGCTTCTTGACGAGTCCGGGCATCTGAGTCTTGACCGGGTCGCCTGCGCCTGCCGCCTTGGGAGCAGCCGGAGCTGCGGGAGCCGCGGGAGCGGGAGCCGCTTTGGGTGCGGCGACGGGCGCCGGAGCGGGAGCCGCGGGGGCTGCGGGCGCTTCATAGACGGGAGCGCCGATCTCCTCTACTTCTACGGCATAGGTCTTGCCGTTGACATTGACATTGAATTTACGCATGATCTTTTCCTCTCATTTGATTTCTTTTATGGAGCGCACCCTGAACGGGAGATCGCTCATTTCGACGGGTTGACCGCCGCAGTAATACGCCATCAGCGCCGCAGTGATGACCGCGACAACTTCGTCTTCTTCCTCTTCCGCGCGCTGCTGCTCCGAGGCGACGACGGCGGCTTGTTCCGCCTCTCTCTTTTCGGTCTCGATGTGCTCGACCGCCTTCTTCTTGGCGACCTTTTCGGGCAAGGCGATCAGATATTCGACGAGCTTTATGCACCCTATCAACAGGAACAGCACGATGAACACCATCGCAAGCCCCAGGATGAACACCTGTATGCCCGTCCACAACCTCTCGCCGATGCCCATGCCGGCAATGCCCAGCTTGTCGGGATCGGGATTCTCGACATCGCAGGCGGTCGCGAATGCAAGCACGAAGATGACCGACAGCAGCGTCAGAAGTATCAACGCAACTCTCTTTTTCATATCCTCTCCGTCAGATGCCCTTGAGCATCAAAAGCGCCGAAGCGATGTAGGGTCTGAGGTTCTTCGCCTCGACGACGTTGTCGACATAGCCCTCCTGCGCGGCAATCATGGGATCGGCGGAAAGCTTTGCGTAGCTGTCGGCAAGTTTCGCCCTCGCCTTGGAGATGTCTTTGCCCTTTTCGGCGGAGAGTTGATCCGCCATCAAAACGTCGACCGCGGCGTCGGGAGC
>CABKMX010000144.1 GCA_902373595.1 uncultured Christensenellaceae bacterium | reverse complement strand
GTAAGCGGGCGGAGCAATAATGCAAAACGGGTCCTAAACCTCAAAAATGTGTAGGACCGCTATTTGCTAAACTTCGTAAATGTGTAAAATTATAACTTTGCAAACCTCGAAAATGTGTAATTTGCTTCGTCGCAAAACCTTAAAAATGTGTAAAATTCGACTTACAAAAACTTCAAATATGTGAAGTTGTCTTTTTATAATGTACAAGATATCAGCTAATCCAATTAAAAATAATGAAAAATAATTGATAATAAGCGAGCCAAACGGCTCGCTTTCTATGTACCCGACCGCGAGGGTCGGGGAGCTTAACTTTCTGCGTCGAATTTTTTGGCGACTGCCTTTTCGAACAGCGCGACTGCGCCGTACATCGCGGCGGCGAGCACACAGAGCGCGATCGTCGAGGTCATCACGAGGTCGAGGTCGAAAACCTGACCGCCGTAGATGATCAAATACCCCAGTCCCGCTCGGGACACGAGATATTCTCCCATGATTGAGCCGACCCAACTCAGCCCGACGTTGATCTTGAGTGCGGACACGATCGTCGGGATATTGGCGGGGAGCACGAGCATCGTCAATTTTTGCCGCTTGGTCGCGCCGAGCGTATCCATCAACGTCAACTTGCCCTTGTCCGTCTGCATAAAGCCGCTCAGCACGCCGATCACGGTGATGATCACGCAGATGAGCACCGCCATGAAGACGATCGCGCCGGCGCCCGACCCCATCCAGATGATGATGATCGGACCCAGCGCGATCTTTGGCAGAGCGTTGAGAATGACGAGGTGCGGCTCCAGCGTCTTGCGAAGAGGTTCGCACCACCACAGCCCTATCGCGACGAGAGTGCCGACGACGGTAGCGATCGCAAATCCGGCGAGCGTTTCGCCCAAGGTGACTGCGGCGTGTTTGAACAATTCGCCGTCCGCCGCGAGCTGCGCCAATTTGGCGGCGATGCGCGACGGGGACGAGGTGATGAACGCGTCGATCGCGCCGCAAAAAGCGAGCAATTCCCACAATGCGAGCACGACGACGAGCACGCCGACGCGGCAGCAATAGATCGCGATCTTTTCGCGTCGTTTCTTTGCCAAAAATTCGATATGCGCCTTTGAGAAGCCTTGTTCTTTTTTCTTGACGTCATTCATATTTCGTTTTCCTTTTTGAATTCGAGCGCCTTCCACACCTCGTCGTAGAGCGCGCCGAACGACGGATCATCGCGCCGCTGCATGGGCGAGAGGTGGGCGAGGCGGGACAGGTCGAAGAACTTTTTGACGTGCGCGGGCCGCGCCGAGAGTACGGCGAGCGCGTCGCCCATCGAGATCGCCTCCGAGATGTCGTGGGTGACGAAGAGCGCGCTTTTGCCCTCGTTTTTGATGATCTTGCGCACGTCGTCGACGACGTAGACGCGCGTCTGAAAGTCGAGCGCACCGAACGGTTCGTCGAGGAGCAGGATCTCGGGCGATGGGACGAGCGTGCGTATCAGCGCGACGCGCTGCCGCATACCTCCCGACAGCTCGCGCGGATACCTGTCGGCATACGCTTTGAGTCCGTATTTATCCAGCAAATTTTCGGCATAGGCGCGCCTGTCTTTCAGCCCCTTGACCTTGGCGGAGAGCAGCACGTTGTCGATGATCGTCAGCCACGGGAACAGTTCGTCGCGCTGCAACATATAGCCGCACTTGTCTTTGCCTTCCGATGGCGGCAGCCCGCACACTTCGACCTTGCCTTCGGTCGGCGCAAGGATGCCGGCGACGACGGAAAGAAGGGTGGTCTTGCCCGAGCCGCTCGGACCGACAATGCCCAAGATGTCGCCGTATTTGAGTGTGAGCGAAAGGTGCTCGACCGCTTTGGTCTCACCGTCCGAGGTGTGGTATGTCAGCCCGACGTCTTTGAGGACGACGGGGATGGGGCGCTCCATCTCACGCCCCCGAGACTTCGCTTTCGGCGGCTTTGGCGAACGAGTTGTCGACGATCTTTTCAAAGTCGACCTTCTCGTCGATCACGCCGGCTTCGATGATGATTGCTTGCAGGGCGTCGAGGTCCGATTTGTCCATAACAAGAGACGAGCTGTACGCGCCGATGTCCTTGTAGGCTTGGATCGCGTTCGCGAGCGTGGCGACGTCGGTGCCGGGGAAGGAGGGCAGCACGACTTCGGCGATCTCTTCGGCGGAAGAGGTTTGGACGAAATCTATCGCCCTTGTCATAGCGCGGCAGAATGCGGCGGCGGTCTCGGCGTTCTCTTCCAGCCAGCTCTGCTTGGCGGAGAACGCGGTGAAGGGCATATCGCCTGCGGCTTCGCCTACGGACGCGACCTTGTAGCCCACACCGCGGTCCTCCATCGCGCTCGCGGCGGGCTCGAACATAGTGCAAAAGTCGCCCGTGCCGCCCTCGAACGCCGCTCCGATGAGGTCGTATTGGACGTCGTAATTGATCATCACGTTGACGCCGTCGACCAAACCGTTGACGAGCATCGCGTGTTCGAGCGCCATCGCAGGCACGCCGCCGCGCCTTCCGCCGATGACCTCTTTGCCCTCGAGGTCGGACCATTCAAAGTCGTCGATCGGCTCGCGCGCCATTAAGAAAGAACCGTCCTTTTCGGTGAGCTGTCCGAAGATGACCGGGAAGTCGTCGCTCTTTTCTGCGGCGACATAGATGACCGCTTCGGGGCCGTGAAAGCCGATATCGGCTTGATTTGCAAGCACGGCGGTCATGCACTTATCCGCGCCGCCGCCGTTGGTGAGTTCGATCGTGATGCCCTCGTCCTCGAAGAAGCCGCCGTCTATCGCGGCGTAAAGAGGAGCATAAAAGACGGAGTGGGTGACCTCGATCAACCTGATGGTGCCCTGTTCGGCGGTGCAGCCGGGGAAGCAGAACGCGCAGGCGATCGCCGCGACGCACAGCACAAGCAAAAGAGTGAACAATTTTTTCATACAATCTCCAAAGATGTGTCCCGAAAATTTTGCAAGGGAACACATTGCATAATATGCTCCACGCCTTTGAGAGGGCACCCTGTTTTGTTCCGCGCTCGCTTTGCGGCGCGGCACGTCTCACGTCTCGGGCGGCTCATTTTCGCCCTTTTGCGCCGTGTGTCGCTTGCATACCAATGCGCTTGTCCGCTCATATAAAGCCCGTGCACAGTTTGCGATGCAAACGCGCGCGGTTTGATCCGAAGCGTTAATTTTGGGTTGCCGGATATCCGCATAAATTGATTTGTAATCGATAGCTTAATTAAAGTTGACAAAGAACCGATTAGATAAACAGAACCACGGAGTATTGGGCGAGCGACTTGCGATGATTTTGCGGTGAAGAGGTTGTCCGCTGTAC
>CABKMX010000143.1 GCA_902373595.1 uncultured Christensenellaceae bacterium | reverse complement strand
CTTCATGGCTTCCGCTCTGGAGAACGTGGACTTCGACATCAAGTGCGCCACCTGCTCCGAGAACGCCAAGGGTGAGCAGCCCGCCGCTCCCGAGAAGATCACCCTCACCCGCAAGGAGGGCGCAGACAACACCATCCGCCTGCTGACCGGTGTTCAACGAGGCGTGGGGACAGTTTGACAGCCAAAAGATGACCCAAAAATTGCTCGAGCTCGACGACACTCGTCTTGTCGACTCGACAAGCGGCTGGTACGACCAAGGCGCGCCCGTCCGCAGCATCCACCGCTACATCCTCCCCTTCCGCATGCCGAAACGCGACAGCCGCCACGTCGTATTGAGCGAGTACGGCGGATACAGCATGAAGGTGACGGGGCACGTTTTCAACGAAAAAAAGACGTTCGGCTATCTCGTCTATTCGGACAAGGACAAGATGAACGCCGCGATCGAAAAGCTGCTTCGCAAACAGATACTGCCGGCGGTCGAACAGGGACTTTGCGCGGCGATCTACACCCAGCTTTCGGACGTCGAAAACGAGCAAAACGGGCTGGTCACCTACGACCGCAAGGTCGTCAAGGCGGACGAAGAGGTGTTTGCGGTCGCCAACGCGCTGATGTGCTCTGCGGTCACGGACGAGGACTGAGCCTTTCAATCGATATTGAGCATGACAAAAGACCGCCGCGTTTGCGACGGTCCTTTGCTTTGTCTGTCTGTTGCGATCACTTGCTCTTTTTGGTCGCCTTCTTTGCAGCCGGCTTCTTTGCGGGCTTTTTCGCAGCCTTTGCCGCCTTCTCTTCGGCGGTCGCGCAGGGGAACTCGACCGACTTGTCGCAAGCGGAGCAATATGCATAGCTGCCGCAAGTGTCGTATCCCTTCGCAGCGCTGTCGTCCCACTTCTCGACGTCGAGCTGTTGCTGTCTTTGTTGCTTATCCATTGTTATAACCTCCGTGATAAATTTCTTTATCGACAAAGTTATAGCACCAAACACGCGATAAGTCAAACGTTTTACGCTCCAAAATGAGATATTTTCAAAAATTTTGGTCTGCGCAAATTATTTAGCGAGCTTTGCCCTCAGACGCGACAGCACGGCTTTGAGCTTGGCGTAATTCTTGACGGTGAAGTCGGGCTTGACGTCGCCGAGCTCCTCTTTGCGCCTGTTGAACCACACGCTCGTGATCCCGGCATTGTTCGCGCCGGCGATGTCCGAAGTCTGCGAATCGCCGATCAGCACCGCGCGCGCGGTGTCCCAATCTTTGACGTGCGCGGCTACATAGTCGAAAAATTCGCGATACGGTTTTGAAAATCCGATGCTTTCGGAATAAAATATGTCCTCGAAAAAACCGTCTATCCCCGCCTTTTTGAGCCGTTTGAGCTGGGTTGGCTCGGCGCCGTTGGTGACGATGAACAGCCTGTCCGTCCGCGACAGTTCGGCAAGCAGCGCGCGGCAGCCGCGTATCACATAGCACGCCTCGGACAATTCCTTGCGATAGCACGCGCCCATCGCGACGCTGTCCTTCCCCTCTATCGCAAAGCGCTCGTTCAAGATGTCGAACCGCATGCGGTCGAGCTGTTTGCGCGTAATCTTGTTGTCCTCAATCAGCTTCCAGCAAGCAAGGTTGATCTGAGAATAGGCGGAGATCAGCTCCTCTGTCGGCTCTATCCCGAACGTCTTCAAAGTGTGCGTGATTGCGCGCCGCTCCGACTTGGCGAAGTCGTCCACATCGAAAAGCAAGATCAATCCGTCACTTTTTGCCATAGCTTTCGGGGTCGAACACGGGATAGCGGTCCCTGTCCTCTTCGGTGATGCGCCTCATCACGCGGCAGGGCACGCCCACCGCGACGACGCCGGACGGGATGTCCCCCGTCACAACGCTCCCTGCGCCGATGACGGTGTTGTCACCGATCGTCACGCCTGCGAGCACGGTGACGTTGCTGCCTATCCAGACGTTGTTGCCCACCTTGATGGGTTTGGCGATCTCAAGCCCCTTTTTGCGCTGTTCGGGGTCGAGAGGATGCTCGGCGGTCGTGAACACACAGCCGGGCGCGATGAACACGTTGTCGCCGAAGACTATCCCTCCGCCGTCCTGCATCACCGTGTTGTGATTGGCATAAAAATTGTCGCCGACCTCGATGCGATAGCCGTAATCGCACCAAAACGGCGGCACGAACTCCGCGTCCTTGCCGAGCTTGCCGATGAGGCGCGTAAGGATCGCGCCCCTGCCCTCGCGGTCGTTCGGGCTGAGCGCGTTGTATCGCCAGCACAAGTCCTTGCTCACCGCGATGTCCTTTTCGTACTCGGGGTTATAGCAGCCTTGGAACAGGCAATATGTCGGGATAAGCGGTCTGTCTTTGGTGTCCATAAAACACCTCCCGACTACATTGTATCAGCAATGAGCATACAAGTCAATGCTTTGCGGAAAACGCGTCAACTTCCACGTTTCAACAGATGTTTTGCGGTGAAATACGCTATCGCCGTCAACGGAAGCAACGGCAAGAGCGCGCCGCACAATGCCGCAACCTCTCCGATCGGCTGAGGCAACAATGCCATGACCGCACCAAACACGAACGAATATGAGCAGAAGTATGCCCCGGCGACCGAATTGTACACTCTCCACGACCTGTCAGACTGCATAGCCGCCGATGTTCTAAACCCAAATATCGCATTGCGGTCTGCCGCAAACATCGCACAGCCTACCATCCACTCGATCAATGCAAGCAAAGACGCGAAAACGCACGCGAACGGCTGCGCATCCGGCGCGGCGAGCCCCTGTTCCGCCGCAGCATTGTAAGACACGACGACAGACGACACGGTCACCGCAAGCGAAATCGCGTCCACAAGCAACAATGTCAAGCCGAAAACCATAGGCGTGCGCCTGTCAAAAATGAGACGGTCGGCAAGGAATTTGCGATTTACGACCTCGATACCTGCGATGAGTATAAGCGTAACGCCGAACATGACGAACGCCCCAATCGACAATTCTCCCACCCAACCTGAACGATCCGCATTCAGTTCGCCGTCAAAATGCACGGGAAGCTCGGTCGGAAGATATGCCCGAGCGGCGGCAAACACAAAGAGCGGCAATGCGGCGAACGCCAATGCCAAACTCAGCCATTTGCGCATGCTTGACTTGTATTTTGCGATTTTGCGCGCAGCGGAAATCTCGGCGCTTACGTCCTCATCTGCCGTAAAATAGGTTATATCCACCTCGAGCGCCGTGCAGATCGCAAGAAGATATTCGAGATCGGGCAACGCTTTGCCGGTCTCCCATTTGGAAAGATTTTTGTCGGAAGTGAAGATCTTGTCGGCAAGCATACGTTGAGTCAA
>CABKMX010000142.1 GCA_902373595.1 uncultured Christensenellaceae bacterium | reverse complement strand
CTATGGAGTCGGACAGCAGCTTCATCGCCTCGTCGGCGGTGATCGCCTGCTCGCATGCCGCAAAGCACATCGTCGAAAGTATCGCAAGCAGCGCTATCGCCGCCGTGATCGCTATCCTCTTTTTCATTGCGCGTCACCTCCGTTGTCTTTGTCTTGCGCCGAGGGCGCTCCGCCCGTCGTCGCTCCCGCCGCGAACTCCGCGTCGGCAAGGTCTTGAGCCTCGCTCTGCACCTCGTCCGCGGTCGCGCCGTCCTCGTGCTCTTCGCCGGTCATCTCGCCGCTGGACAAAATGCTCGCGTCGTGATAGCCCGTCTCTTCGTTGTGCTTGCGGGCGCGCTCTTTGAGGTCTTCGATCATGTTCGCCTGGTCCTCTTCGCTCATGTTCCAGAAGAAGATCGGCAGCGCGTGCAGCACCACGCCCACGACCGTCACGATCGACAAAGCGGTGAACATCGGCGAGTAGATGGACGCGTCGTAAAGCACGTCGTAGTCGTTGAGCAAGCCGTAATATTCGTTGATGTACGGAATGACGTAGTTGAGCCCGAGCAGCACGAGGCTGTTGATGATCGTAAAGTTGCCCGAGAAGCCCTCCATGCGGTCGCCCGTCTTCCATTGCTGATAGTCGAGCGCGTCGCCGTTCATCGCCGGGTTGGTGATGATCTGCACCGCCGCGCCCCAATAGATCAGGTAGCATGCCGCGGTGAACACATAGAAGTTTGTGTTGTAGAAGATCAGGATCACCGCGCCCACGATGCGGAATGCGTCCGAGATGAGCACCGCGTTGCGCTTGCCCACCTTCTTGATCATGATCGGCGCGAGCGCCATGCCGAACAGCGACGCCGTGCCGACGATAAGCGTCATGAACGACTGTATCGTCGCGTTCTGCAACATATATATGTACGCCCATTGCATGAACGTCGTGATCGCCGCCGCTAGCGTCGTGAACCACGTCGAAATGTTGTAAATCCAGAAATAGCGGTTGCGGACAATCTTTTTCATGCCGTCCGCAAACTTGATCTTTTGCTGATAGTCGCGCGGAACGACCACCCTCTCCTTGGTGCAGAAATAGACGATGAACGCCATGAAGCAGCCGAGGAACGAGAACAAGGGCATCGTCACACGATAGAAGTTGACGTCAAGCTGTCCTCTGTCGAACGCGTTGGAGATCAAAGGCAAAATGAAACCGGTAATCGTCGGCGCCATCGAGTAGACGATGGACGACAGCGAAATGATCTTCGCCCTCTCGCCCGAACTCGGCGTAATCAATTGCGCAAGCGTGTTGTACATTCCCAAATAGAATTGGAAGATGAAGTTCATCACGATGAACAAAATGCCCACCACCGCGACCTTGACCGCATAGCTCCATCCCATCGGGATGAACGCGAAAAGCGAAATCAATATCGCGCACGGCGGCCCCAGCCACAACAGGTATGGCCTTGCTTTGCCTTTGCCGCCCGGCGTATTGTCAATCCAATAGCTCTTGAGCGGCTGCATGATGATCGTGACGACTGTGTTGATTGTGGAGATGATGAACAGGTCTCCCGGCGTGATCTGATAGATCGACCCGACAAGGATACAGTTCGCGGACATTGCGATGGTGTACGCCATCGCCGCGACGAACTGGACGCCGATGCCTCCGACGGAATACGCTACGACTTCTTTGCTCGAAACATAGTCGCCTTCGGCAGGCGTGTTCCAGTGCTGAAAGAAGCCTTTGACGGCCCCGACGGCTTTTCCGATGATGCCCATATTTTCCCTCGTTAGTTTATTCTCGTTGGTTTATTCTGCCCCGATGTGTTCGGCGGTCATTCCCTTGATACCCTATCTCATTATAACGGCATTCCGCTGTTTTGTAAACACTTTTTTAATTTTTCAGACAAAGCATTCGTTCTTTTTTCGGCAAACGACGACGGCGGAACTCACTGCGCTCCGCCGCCGTCGGCACGGGTCAAAATTCAAACGGATCTTCGGGCGGCTTGACCTCGCCTTCCTGCCCGTCGCCGCCCTCTTCGCCCTCGGGAGCGTCGCCGAACACGTCCGTATTCGGGTCGTACTGCTGAGCCTCGTTCACCCTTTGCATCGTCTCCTTCGCGTGCTTGTTGCGCCCGACCATCGTCAGCGCCACCGCCGCAATCACCGCCGCGATTATCAGCGCGAGCCTCGTATACATCCCCGCTTCCGCATGCGACTGCTGCGCCGCAACGGAAGCTTGCTCGGGCGCCGTCGCCAACACTTCCGCAAGCGACTGTCCGTTCTCGGGCGCCAGCATCGTCGCGACCGTGTCCGCAACGCCGTTCAATCCGGCGCGAAGCGTCTCTTCGCCGTTTTCGCCGAGCCGCGCAATCATGTTCTCATAGGTGTCGCCGCTCGTGTTGTAGATGTTTTCCTTGCCGTCGATTTCGGTATAGAACGAGTTTGTGTCGCTGCTCCAATCGAGCGACAAGAAGGACACGGTCGGGATGCCTCTGCTCATCGTGAACAGATTGCCGCCGTACATGCCGATGTGAGTGTAGTCGTTTGGCTGATCTTCGATGATTGTCGCCGCCACAGCGTGCGTATTGCCCGGCATCGGCTTGAACGTGCCGCCGCCGACCGTATTCGCCGCCGCATAAAACGCGTCGTTGAAGTCGGTCTCGACCTCGGCGGAATAGATATAGTTGTACGTCCCTCCGCCCAAGCGGTTGAGATTGACGACGAGCAAAGGCTCTTCCCTTTCGGAAAGCAAAGTGCGGATGCCCTCATTGTCGAATTGCGAGCACCCGACAAACGCAACGACTATGTCGTATTGCGTCTCCGCCTCCTCCAGCCTGTCCGCAATCGCGATTGCCGCCGCGACCGATGTCGCGCTGCCGTACGTCCCCTCTCCGCCGAGCACGGTCTGCGAGACCTGTCCCGTCGTGAGATCGACATTGGAGACGGTGATTCCCACGCTGTTGTCATATGCCGCGACGATCCAGATCTCGCCCTTGCTCTCGCCGGTCGCCGCCTTTTCCCAAACGCCGTTGAATCCGTACTTGAACTTCGAGCCGTCGTACGTGTCGGTGAAGCGGAACTCCTCTATTATGCCGCCGAGATAGCCCATCGCCGCCATCTTGGGCGCAACATATTTGTTCAAAAAATAGTAGTCGTTTTGAGCGTATCCGCTCGCGCCGCTTGACGCCAAAATGTCGTAGTCGCCGCCGCCCTGCGAAGCCTCCGCCTCGCTGCCCGAGGTGCGGTTGGGATACCTCGCGCTGATCTCCTTGGTCATCGTCACGACGTCGTAAGTCGTGACAAACTCCGCCTTTTCGATCGCAAAGCGAGATGTGTCGCCGCCCCTCT
>CABKMX010000141.1 GCA_902373595.1 uncultured Christensenellaceae bacterium | reverse complement strand
AAGGCAAAGCGCTTTCCGCTGTTCCACTCCGCGATTCGTTGAATGTAGGCGTAGCTGCCACGGTGGTGAGTTATGAGGCAAGCCTCAAAAACAAGGGGCTGATACGCCGCTGACATTCAACGAAGGCAAAGCGCTTTCCGCTGTTCCACTCCGCGATTCGTTGAATGTAGGCGTAGCAGCAACCGTGGTGAGTCTGTGCCGAACGAAAACCGATAAACACCGCCTCGGAACGGGTCTTTTTGGCGCTTTTGCGCGATCTTCGCTTGACAATACGCCATATTGCCTGCGCTCAGCCTCGCACAAAATCATCCGAAAATCCCTCGCTCCGAGGTGCGTTGCAGTCTCGCAATGCCGCCTTGCAAAAACCGCAAAACGGACAGAGAGAGCGGCATTGACGAGACCGGGTGCGTATCGATTTCCGTTCGGCAAGGCAAGCCTCAAAAACAAGGGGCTGATACGCCGGTAAATTCAACGAAGGCAAAGCTCTTTCCGCCGGTTTGCGGTTTGTTCGGCGCGGACGCGGCGGAGAAATATGACGGCAAATGTTTTCAGCGCGGCGGATATGGGATTTTCAAAATGCTGCGCGTCGGACGGAAGGCGAGCGGAATTATTTTGTCAAAATGCGGAGAAGCTTTTTGAGCAACTTTGAATTTTCGCCTGCGCGGCGCAGCCGCCCGCGCAATGCGGCGGCAGGCTTTTTCGCAAGCGAATATGCGGCAATTGCGCCTATGACGGCGAAGGCGGCGTGCGCGGCGCGAAGTTCGCCTCCGCAAAGGGTGTGAAGGGCGGCAAAGAGCAGCGCGCCGGGCAGCGCAATTGCGAAAAAGTCGAGCAAAAAGCCCGATAGCTTCCGCCTTTTTGTCGTGCGAGAAAAGGAGACGAGCGCGGCGCATACGCCGCAAAGCGTCCCGATTGCAAAGAATGCCCCGATTGCCGCCGCTTGAGACAGCGCGAGGTTCATTTGAACAGCTTGACGAGAGCGCCTTTGACGTCTTTGCTCGCCGTCATACGGACGCTCATAACGTTTCCGACGACGCTCGCGGAGCCCTCGTCCGCGTTCAAAGAGTCGACGACAAGGTCGCTGCCCTCGATGACGAGGGAGCGGTTTTGAGCGGCGGCGACAACGCGCTTTTCGTCCGAGCGGACAAGGGAGGTTATCCCAACGAGAGCGGCGTTTTTGCCGAAGACGATGTGCGCTTCAATCGGCGCGGAGACGGTCTGTTTTGCGGAGCGTTGAGTTTGCATGATTCACCTCTTCAAAGAGTATTCGCGCCGCGCGGCGCATATGACCTCAAGGCGTGTTATAATATATAATTACACGCAAATAATAAATTTTACAATTTTCTCGCTCAAAACGGTTGACAATCGAAAATATACGCATTAAAATGTAAGGCGTTCGCGCTCAAAAGCGCGTGCTTTGGTATGGGAATTCCTCACGGAATGACTGTCCGACAAAAATAATACAGGAGGTAAACGGTCAGATGCCAACAATCAATCAGTTGATCAGACAAGGACGTGAAAAGCAGGTCAAGAAGAGCACCACGCCGATCATGCAGAGCTGCCCTCAAAAGAGAGGTGTGTGCCTCAACGTGACGACGACCTCTCCCAAGAAGCCGAACTCCGCTCTGCGTAAGATCGCGAGGGTCAGGCTTGTGAACGGCCAAGAAGGTACCATCTACATTCCCGGTATCGGTCACAATCTGCAGGAACACAGCGTCGTACTGATAAGAGGTGGTAGAGTAAGAGACCTGCCGGGCGTCCGTTATCACATCATTCGCGGAACGCTGGACTGTGCAGGCGTAGCTAAGCGTATGCAAGCGAGATCTAAATATGGCGCGAAGAAGCCCAAGAAGTAAGGCTTCACCTGTTTAGGTCGGAAAATCATTCCAATAGGAGGTAAAAACAATGCCGAGAAGAAGAGGTATGTTTACAAGAGACGTCCTTCCCGACCCCATGTACAACAGCAAGGTCGTGACAAAGTTTGTCAACCAAATCATGTGGGACGGCAAGAAGGGCACCGCTCAAAGTATAGTTTACGGCGCTTTCGACATAATCAAGGAGAAGACGGGTATGGAGCCGATGGAGGTCTTCAACAAGGCTATGGCGAACGTCATGCCCGAGTCCGAGGTCAAGGCGCGCCGCGTCGGCGGATCGACCTACCAGGTCCCGATCGAGATCAGACCCGCACGTCGTCAAACTTTGGCGATCAGATGGCTGGTCATGTTCTCCCGCAAGAGAGGCGAAAAGACTATGGCGGAGCGTGTGGCTGCAGAGCTGCTCGACGCGTACAACAACACCGGCAATTCTGTCAAGCGTAAGGAAGATATGCACAGAATGGCCGAGGCAAACAAGGCGTTTGCTCACTATCGTTGGTAAGACCCGACGAATCACACACAGGAGATACACATGGCGAGAGAATTTGCTTTGGAAAAAACCCGTAACATCGGTATCATGGCGCATATCGACGCGGGTAAGACCACCACGAGCGAAAGAATTCTGTATTACACCGGTATCAACCACAAGATAGGCGAGGTCCACGACGGCAGCGCAACGATGGACTGGATGGTTCAGGAGCAGGAGAGAGGTATCACCATCACCTCCGCCGCGACGTCCACCACTTGGAGAGGCTGCCGTATCAACCTCATCGACACCCCGGGACACGTCGACTTCACCGTTGAAGTCGAGCGTTCGCTCCGTATCCTCGACGGCGCCGTGGCGGTTTTCTGCGCTCGCGGCGGCGTTCAGCCCCAATCCGAGACCGTTTGGAGACAGGCGACCAAGTACCATGTACCGCGTATCGCTTTCGTCAACAAGATGGACCGCGACGGCGCGGACTTCGAGAATGTGCTTCACATGATGAAGGACAGGCTCCACACCAACCCCGTCGCGATGGTCGAGCCCATCGGCAAAGAGGATAACTTCGTCGGCGTCGTCGACCTTGTCGAGAACGTCGCGATTGTCTACACCGACAAGGACGGCAAGACATTCGAGCACCGCGAGATCCCCGAGGACATGAAAGAGAGATGCGCCGAGGCGAGACAAAAATTGCTCGACGAAGCGTCGATGTTCGACGAGGAGTTGATGGAGAAGCTTCTCGAAGAGCAGGAGGTCACCACCGACGAGATCAAGAAGGCAATCCGCAAGGGCGTCCTCTCGATGGAGATCACCCCCGTCTTCTGCGGTTCCGCTTACCGCAACAAGGGCGTTCAGCTTTTGCTCGACGCGATCGTCGACTACCTGCCCTCTCCGGTGGACATTCCCCCGGTCGAAGGCTACAGCCCCGACGACAAAAACGAAATCATGCACCGCGAGGCGGACGACAACGCGCCGTTCAGCGGTTTGGCGTTCAAGATCATGGCGGACCCGTTCGTCGGCAAGCT
>CABKMX010000140.1 GCA_902373595.1 uncultured Christensenellaceae bacterium | reverse complement strand
CCTCTTCGGTCGTTGCGCGGAAGCCGAGACCTCCGAACGCGTCCGCGAGCTTGACATAATCCGTCTTTCTGTCGAGCGTGGTCGCGGAATATCTCTTGTCGTAGAACAATGTCTGCCACTGGCGGACCATGCCGAGCACATGGTTGTTCATCACGACGACGACGATGGGCAGACCGAACGAAACCGCGGTGCACATCTCGTTGAGATTCATATGGAAAGAGCCGTCGCCGGTGACCATCACCACTCTGCTTTGGGGCTTTGCGACCTGAGCGCCGATGGACGCGCCGAAGCCGTAACCCATCGTACCGAGACCGCCCGAAGTGATGAAGTGGCGCGGCTTGATCTTGCCGCAATATTGCGCCGCCCACATCTGGTGCTGTCCGACGTCGGTCGCGATGATCGCGTCCTCGTCGAGAGCGGCGGTAATCTGCCTCATGATCTGGTGGGGACGGAGCACGCCCTCCTTGTCCTGAGGCTTGTAATCCTTGCCCTTCCATTCGGCGACCTTCGCCATCCATTCGGGACGCTTGGTCTCCCTGACGAGGGGCAAAAGCGCGGTCAGCACGTCCTTGACGTCGCCGATCACGGAGACATTGCTGCGGACGTTCTTGTTGATCTCCGCTGCGTCGATGTCGATGTGGACGATCTTGCTGTTTTGCGCGAACCTAGCCTTGTCGGTCGCGACTCTGTCCGAAAAACGCGTGCCGATCGCGAGCAAGAGGTCGCAATTGGCGATCGCCTTGCCTGCGCTGAGGTTGCCGTGCATACCGACCAACCCGAGGTTGTGCTCTTCGCCGTAGCTGAGCACGCCCGCCGCCATCAAAGTGTGCGCCGCCGGGATGTCCGCCTTGCGCGCGAGCTCGGCGACGATGTCGGACGCGCCGCTGATCTGCGCCCCGCCGCCGACCAAGATAGCCGGCTTCTTTGCGCCGTCGATCAATGCGGCGATCTGTTTGAGCGTGTCCTCGGACGGAAGCGGCGCCTTTGCGCGCGGCTTCTTGGGCACGGGCTCGAACTCATATTCCGCGCCCGTCACGTCCTTGGTGATGTCGATGAGCACGGGACCGGGTCTGCCGCTCTCGGCGATCTCGAACGCCCTGCGCACGGTCGGCGCGAGGTCTTCGACCCTGCGGACGACGAAGTTGTGCTTGGTGATGGGCATCGTGATGCCTGCGATGTAGACCTCTTGGAAGCTGTCCAAACCGATGAGGCTGTTGGGAACGTTGGCGGTGATCGCGACCATCGGGACGCTGTCCATAAACGCGGTCGCTATGCCGGTGACGAGGTTGGTCGCACCGGGACCCGACGTCGCCATGACGACGCCCGTCTTGCCCGTCGCGCGAGCATAGCCGTCCGCAGCGTGAGCCGCGCCCTGCTCGTGGGCGGTGATGATGTGCCTGATGCGGTCGCTGTTTTTGTAGAGGGCGTCATAGATGTTGAGGATGGCGCCGCCCGGATATCCGAAGACGGTGTCCACGCCCTGTTCGACCAAAGTCTCGATCAAGATCTGGGAGCCGTTGATTTTCATAAGTTCCTCTCGCCGATAAATTATTATAAATAATATATTACTTAGTGCACGCAAAGTCAAGCGTATCGAACATTTTTTTGCATATATCGCAAAATAGTGTCATGCAAAACGCGCCCCGCTCACGCGAGGCGCGCAACTTTTCGCAAAATGTCACACCGCGACCGCTTTCATCCGCAGCCGCACATAGTCCGCCGTCCATATTCCGTCCGCAAACAGCGCGCCTTTCAGCCTCTCCTGCGCGGCGAGCGCGGCGGCGCGGCGCTGTCCCTCGGGCAGTCCGGACAGTTCGTTCTTTGCGAACATACCTATCCAATCGGCGACGCCGTCCTCGCCTTTGAGCGGCGTCGGTCTTTCAAAGAGCGACGCGTATCTCACCTTAAACCCCGCGGCTTCGAGCAGCGCGGAATACTCCGCCTCGTCGGGGAAAAAGAAGTCGTGGCGGTATGTCCCTCCCCTTGCGAGGATCTCCTCTTTGAGCGCGGCGTGGATAGCGGCGGCGTTGCCCTTGCCGCCCATCTCGAACACAAACTCGCCGCCCGTCTTCAACGCGGCGCGGACGTGCGCGAGCGCGTCCGGCTGTCTGACTTTGTCTATCCAATGCAAAACGGCGTTAGAAAAGACGGCGTCATACCTCTTTTCGACCTCAAACGACGTGATGTCGCCCTCGAAAAACACGATTTCGGGGAACCGCCTTTTCGCGTCGGCGAGCTGCGCCTTTGACGCGTCCATGCCCTCGGCATCCCAGCCTCTTTGCACAAGATAGGCGGTCAGCTCCCCTCTGCCGCAGCCCAGATCGAGCACGCGCGCCCCCGGCGGCACGCCCAGCAGGTCGACGACCTCCTTGCCGTGTTCGCCGACGAACGCGCACTTTTCGCCGTATACCTTGCTGTCCCACTCTATGTTCATCTGTTCTCGCCCGAATGGTAGTCGCGGTACGCCTTCATATAGGCGGACTTGTACTCGCCGATCTCGCTCATATGCTTGACGACGAGCGCCGAGAGGTCGGCTGTGATATAGCTCTTGCGCCCCATGACCGCAATCTCGAAATTTTCTTCGAACTTGAGCGCGAGAGCCTCATCCCAGCTGTAGAGCGGCGAACTCGTCCAAGTCATCGTCTCGCCGTCGCCGTCCGTATAGGAATAGGTGACGGAATAGAATTCTTTCGAAGACGTGCTCGCCTTGCACTCGCAGCCGACGTAGGTCGCCGTCACGCGCTTGCCCGAAGTGAGCGCGGCGCGCTTGCCGACATATCTGCCCAGCGCAAGCAAAGCGAATCCGAACACCGCGACGCCTGCGACGGCAATCAAGATGAGCGACATCTCGAAGGACGCGATCTTTTCTTTGTCGACCGTCTCCAGCACGACAATGGGGACGACGATGAGCACTATCGAGACCGCGAGCGCGACGACGATTGCCGCGCGCTCGTTTTTCTTGCCTTTTTGTCTCATTGTTGAGGTTTGTAGACCAACCTGTTGCAGGTGGGGCAGGTGACGAACGGTTCTCCGTCCTTGAGCTTACCGAGTTCCGCCGCCGACAATTCTATGCCGCAGCCGCAAAGTTTTTCGTCGCGGAGCGCGACTATGACCGGGAAATTCTTCACCTGTTTGCGCGCGTTGCGATAAATGCTCAAAAGCTGCGGATCCGCCTTTTCCTCCAACTCGCGCTGTTTGGCGCCAATCTCGTCGATGGTGCTCGCAAAGCCCGCCTTGAGCTCTTCGACCTTGACCATGCTGTTCTTTTTGATTGCGGCGTTCTTGTTGGCGGAAGCAATCTCCGCTTCGCCCTCTTTGCTCAAAGCGCTCAATTCGGTCGCTATTGCCGACGCCTCTTTTTCGAGCTGTTCGAGTTGAGCGGCGAGGCTTTCGAGCGTTTTGCTGTAAAATTC
>CABKMX010000139.1 GCA_902373595.1 uncultured Christensenellaceae bacterium | reverse complement strand
TTGAGCGAATTGACGTTGTAGACGGAAAGGGTGGCGAAGTTTTTCATAATTCTCTCCTTGTGTGACCCGAAGTATTTGCCTTTAATATGATATCATAACGTGCGCGCATTTTCAACAAGAAAATGGTTTTAGAATGCGTTCGCATTGATTTTGTCGCAAATCTGTGCTATAATTCGTGTGATTTCGGCAAAACAGGCGGAGAAAGACGACATGAAAAGTGATATCATCGTATCGAGAGAAGACTTTGACATCAGGCGCATCCTCGACTGCGGACAGGTGTTCCGCTACTTCCCCGAAGAGGGCGGCTACACCGTGATCTCGGGCGACAAGCTGTGCCGCGTGACCCAAGACGAGTCGCGCGCGGTCATATCTTCGGACAATCCCGACTATTTCGCCGACTACTTCGACCTTGGCGCCGATTACAGCGCGATAAGGGCGCAGCTGTCGGACAAGCCGTTCATGCGCGAGGCGGTCGAATACGGCAGAGGGATACGCATTTTGCGTCAGCAGCCGTTCGAGACGGTGATGAGCTTCATCGTCTCCGCTAACAATCACATACCGCGGATCAAGGGCATTTTGAACAGGATCTGCGAGAAGCTGGGCAGGGATATCGGCGGCGGCAGATATGCGTTCCCGTCGCCCGAGGCGATGGCGGCGAAGGACGAGGCGTTTTATGCGTCGCTCGGCGCAGGATATCGCGCGGAATATCTCGCCGATACCGCGCGCCGGATCGCGGACGGTTTCGATCTGGACGGGGTGTTCGGCATGCCGTCCGACGAGGCGAACAGGTATCTGTGTCGCCTCAAAGGCGTGGGTCCAAAGGTCGCGGATTGCATATTGTTGTTCGCGTTCCGCAAGTACGACGTCTTTCCGGTCGACACATGGATACGCAAGGTCTATTCCGACATCGTCGGCGGCGACGCGACCAACGCTCAAATGCGCAAAAAGTTGTGCGAGATGTACGGCAAGTACGCCGGCATCGCTCAGCAATATCTGTTTTTTTACAAGCGAGAAACGTCGGGGCGGTAACATTGACCGCGCGGCGCGGTGCACGGACGAGTTTTGCCACGGGAGATATATGAACTGTGCCGCATTGATCGATCTGGGCGCGGCCAAGGTCAACGCCGACGCGCTCTATGACGCCGAGCGGACGCTCGGCGCGCGCTTTTGTCAAGTCAAATTTTACGGCTACAACGCCAAGAGGAACGGCGCGCTCAACGCCTTCATCAAGGAGTACGGCGCCGAGGTGTCGCTGCCGCTCCACAATCGCAAAAAGACTAGGATAGACATTCGCCAAGTCATCGACGCGGTCGCGGTCGCGTGTCTGGAACCGGTCGACGCGATCTTTTTGGTCGCGGCGGAAGTGGACTGTCTGCCGCTGCTCAACGCGTTGCGGAGACAGGGCAAAAAGGTGTATCTCGGCTGCGAGAGCGGCACGATGTACGAGGACAAGTGCGACGGCGTGGTCGTGCTTGCCAAGAACTTGCCGCAAGAGGACGAAGCCGTCCCCGAGCCGATCGACCTCGTGCCCGAAGAGGAGAGGGAGAGCGCGGTCGACGAGTTCTTGCCCTATACCGGCATAGAGCCGCTCGACGACGACAGGATGAAGGAGATCGGCGAAGACCTGCGACGCGCGGTCGAGGAGAAAAAGGCGCGCAAACGCACCGCACGCCCTCTCGACGAAAAGGACGAATTGAGGCGGCTTTTGGACAAATACTTTTGAGTGATGCATGCGCAATCAAATGCGAATAACAGACACGGGCACGAAAATTCGTGCCCGTGTCGTCTTGCGGTTTTGTTCGAAAAGGCGGTATTGACATATTTATAATATTGTGTTAGTATATGGTTGAGCTGTGGAGGTGCTTATGAAGACAAAGGCTTTGATTGCGGCAATCGTAGTTGCGTTGATGTGCATGACGGCGGTTTTTGCCGCATGCTCCGTCGGCGAGGGACGATCCGATTTTTACGATCCGCAAAGTTTGTTCGATCTGTCCGCAAAAGTCGCGACCTCGGGCGGTGACGCCTCGGGAAGAGACGTGGTGAAGGCGGAGCTGGTCTCGCTCGGCGTAGACGAACAAGTCGTCGCCGATTTGTCGGACGAAGTGATAGACAGGCTTGCGCAGTCCGACGCGCTGTTTGTCGATATGATAGAATATGACGGCGGCCCTAAGCTGTATTGCGTGATGTCGACCGACGGCGAGATTATCGAAGAAAAGTACACGAGATGGACGGTGCAGATTTGGGCGCATTGGAGCGAAATGCCCGGCTATCGCCTCACGGATACGGTGCTGTATTCGGTCGCTAACGACGCCGTTTACGGAAAGGCGAAGTACGAATTCGGCGAGGCGGCGTTCCGCCATACCGAAGGCGTCGATACCTTCCGAATGCAAGAGGACGAAGAGGATGCGGTGTTGTTTGACAACGGGTATGTCCCGGTCGGCATGTATGTCGACTTGCCGTCAAATGGCGGCGGTAAGAAGTATGAATCCGCGACAATCGTTTTCGGCGGCTATGTCTATACCGAAGAAATCTTGAGGCTCTATTATGCATACGGTCACAAGGCAGTGGGCGGCGAGGCGTCCGCGCGCATCGGCGACGGAGGCAAGATAGAATTCGGCGCGGCGACATACGCATACATCGATCAAACAGAGGTCACGCCGATCGATTTTATTGATTGATGCAAATCATCCCGATATGCGGCGGAATTTTCCGCCGCATATTTTATATTGCGCCAAGTTGATTGCCAAAATTCTTGCCAATCATCGCGCGAGCGTGTATAATGGTTGTAAACAACTCGAGTAGGTGGATTATGAAACATATCGTATCGGTAGTGGTTTACAACAATTCGGGCGTGCTCTCAAGGGTCAGCAGTCTGTTCGGCAGGAGAGGCTTCAACATCGATTCTCTCTCGGTCGCGACGACGGACGACCCCAAGATCTCGCGCATCACAATCACCGCGAGAGGGGACGAGAACACCCTCGATCAGATCATCAAACAGACGTCCAAACTTGAGGAGACCATCAACGTCACCGCCCTCAAAGAAGAGGACAGCGTGTGCCGCGAACTCATCCTTGTTAAGGTGGTCACGACCGGTCAATTCGACAACTCTATCGTGCAGCTCGCCGACGAATTCGGCGCGCTCATCCTCGACATCACGTCCAAGTCGATGATCTTGGAGCTCACCGGCACCAGCCGCAAGATAGACAACTTCGCCGCCGCGATCTCCGACCTCTGCAAGTCGCGCGAAGGAATGCGCGTCAAGAACGTGTGCCGCACGGGTATTACGGCGATAGATAGGGGAGTTTAATGCTTCGCTTTGAGGGGGCACCATTTCGCTATTCGCTCAAATCAATACCGCTTGCAAGCAAACGCTTGCAAGCGGTATTTTCATATGAGCGGCGAAATGGTTCCCCCTCAATACTCCCCCTCCGAC
>CABKMX010000138.1 GCA_902373595.1 uncultured Christensenellaceae bacterium | reverse complement strand
ATAGGCGAGCAGGCGTTCTTCGGCACCAACCTCAAATCGCTGACTTTGGCGGAAGGACTTGAGGAGATTGGCAACCTCGCCTTTGCGATGAACACCAGCCTCACCTATGTCTATATCCCCGAAAGCTGCGATACTATCGGCTACTTTGCCTTTGCCGGCGCAAACAACGCCGAGCTGTTTATGGGCAGAAAGAGCGCGCCGACGGGGTCGGGGTTGATCGGCTACAAGGTGGGCTGGAACACCACCGTCGACCTTACCGGTCTCGACCTGTCGTCGATAGGCAGCATAGTCACAAGCCTTGTGGGCAGCGGCACGACCCTGCCGACCTATTGGAATGCGGTAGGGAAGACGGAAGTGGATATCAGTGGCACCGGCGTGGAGATAGGCTGCCAGGTCAGATTGATCTTCGTTGTCACAAAAGACGGCAACGCCAGAGTTATCAGTGCAACTACGGCGGGCGCAAATATCGGATTCAAATTGAAGAACTTCACCATTCCGAGAGAAGTTGAGTACAACGGCACAAAGTACACCGTCACAGCGATCGACAGCAGCGCGTTCGGCAGCTGGGACATCGAGACGCTCGGCATCCCGTCGACGGTCACGTCGATCGCGTCCAACGCGTTCTCGTCCATCAAGACGATCAACACCGATATGGCGCAGCCTACCGATACGGCGCTGCCCGCGGGCTGGGAGTTCGACGCAACAAACATCACGATCAACTACGGGCAAACGCTTAGCGAAGAGTAACCGCTTTGAGCGCAATGTCAAAAGGCTCTCCTTCGGGGGAGCCCTTTTGTATGCTTTACGCGCGGACGGCAATACTTGCCGATATGGGCAGAGGATGTTTCGGAGGGTGTTTGAGCCGCATAGTCATCGTCGCGGCGGTATTCGTCATCGCGGGGTGGTGGGCGTATTCTTCGCTGACGTTGGAGACGCTCGGCAAGGCTGACGAGGTCGGGCTGTTCGGCTTTTTGGGCGAGGAGTACGAGGACAAGACCGCGCGCGACCTCGGCATCGAGGACCTCACCGTGCGCTCGATCGTCGAGTATTTCCGCCGCAAGCTCGCAAAGGACAAAGAGGGGGACGAAAGAGCCGCCGCGGGCGCGTTTTCGCCACCTGTTTTCGCTTTTTCGACGTGACAGCAAAAAAGACGGAGCGTTTTGCTCCGCCTTTTTTGAGACAAAGAACACAGGTTCAATGTTTCTCGATCCACTCTGCCAACTCGTCTTCAAAGTGATAGATACCGTTGTTTTCGTCCTTCAAACTCATCGCAAGGTTGGCTCTGTCGATCTTTCGCGCCCGCTTTGAGCGCTTGTCTTTTTTGCCCATAGCTTTTGCCTCCGAGTATGGTATGCGCCCGTCGCGGAGAACTATTCAAAGTTTTTGCAAATTTTCAAAAATCGGCAAAGCGAGCCTTTTGCGCGCAAGAAGATTGAAGTGCGCCCGCCGATATGCTATAATGTAGGCATGAAAAAGGGCGACATTTTGGAACTTGAGATCACCTCTTCCGGCATGGAGGGCGAGGGCGTCGCGAGACATGACGGCGTCGTCGTGTTCGTGCCGCGCGCCCTTGTCGGCGAAAAGGTCAGGGTGATGGTCAAAGAGGTGCGCAGCCGCTTTGCGCGCGCCGGCGTCATCAAATTGATCGAGCCGTCGCCGCATCGCGTCAAGCCCGTCTGCCCCGTCTTTTACAAGTGCGGCAGCTGCGACATGCAGCATATCGACTACGGCGAACAATTGCGCGTCAAGCGCGCGTCGGTCGCAAGTTGCCTTGCCAAGGCGTGCGGACGCGAGATCGATGTCGACGAGGTCGTGCCGTCGCCGCACATCGTGGGCTATCGCAACAAGATCCAAGCGCCGCTCGGCGTCGTCGGCGGCAAGCTCGTCGCAGGCTATTTCGCCGAGGGGACGCACCGTGTCGTGCCCTTCCCGGACGGAGGCTGCGCGATGTACGACAAGGATATGTCGCGGCTTTTGGACGTCTTTTTGACCTTTGCGAGAGAGAGGGGCTTGACCTGCTACGACGAGAGCACGCGCAAGGGGCTTTTGCGCCACTTCGTCGCGCGCAGGGTCGGAGACGCGTATGCGATCGTCGTCGTCATCAACGGCGCCAAACTGCCGCACGCTGACCAATTGATCGCCGCGATCAAACGCGAAAAGGCAAAGTTTTCGCTGTTCACATGCTCCAACACCGCGCCGACCAACGTGATCTTGCACGGCAAGCTGACCCGCCTTTGGGGCGAGGAGAGCCTGCCTTGCAACGTGCTCGGGGTCAAGGCGCAGGTCGGTCCGCTGTCGTTCATGCAGATCAACGACGAGGTGCGCGACCTCATCTATTCCGCCGCGGCGAGCAGGGCGGCGCTCGATAATGCGACCGTCATCGACGCGTACAGCGGCACGGGCATGTTGACCAACATCCTCGCAAAGCACGCAAGCCGCGTCGTCGGCATCGAGATCGTCCCCGAGGCGGTCGCCGACGCTGACGCCTTG
This sequence comes from uncultured Christensenellaceae bacterium, assembly GCA_902373595.1. Classification (GTDB taxonomy): domain Bacteria; phylum Bacillota; class Clostridia; order Christensenellales; family UBA3700; genus Ornithoclostridium; species Ornithoclostridium faecigallinarum. The sequence goes on along the minus strand of CABKMX010000138.1, from coordinate 963 downwards.
ACCGCGATGAACGGCAACGAGGGCAAGGTGCGCAACATTTGCGGCGATTGCGCCGAGGTGCTGCCGCGCGAAGTCGCCGCGCTCGCGGTGCAAAACACCCCGTCCGTCGTCGTGCTCGACCCGCCGCGCAAGGGCTGCGACAAAAAGGTCGTCGACGCGCTGCTTTCCGCCGTTCCCGACAAGATCGTCTACATCTCTTGCAACCCGGCGACCCTCGCGCGCGACGTCGCGCTGTTGATGCAAAAGTACGACATAACGTCCGTCACCCCGTACGATATGTTCCCTCAAACAAAACACGTCGAAACTCTGGTTTGTCTCGAAAGGAAATAAAAGATTTGATTTAGGGGAGTGGATATGGGCGATGGGATGAAGATTTTCTGAAAAAAGCCGTATTGTATGAAATCAAGTTTCCTGAATTTTGGGAAAAGGCTTATCGCGAAAAGAATGCTTTTTTCAGCTTATAAAAAACGATGCCGAGAATTATGTAAAAACGATGGCAAAAGGTTGAGTATCGAGTTTGATAAGGAGACTAAAATGGCAAAAGTAATTCTGATCTGCGGAAAGATCTGCAGTGGAAAAAGTACATATGCTGAGCAGATGCGCGTTCAGAATCACGCCGCACTGCTCTCTGTAGATGAAATAACCCTTGCATTGTTCGGTCAGCATTGCGGTGATAAGCATGATGATTACGTGGAAAGAACACAGAACTACTTGTTCGACAAATCATTGGAGCTCATCGAGGCTGGAATCAACGTAGTTCTTGATTGGGGCTTCTGGATGAAAGAAGAACGTGACTATGCCCGCGAGTTCTATAATGGCCGAAATATAGAGTGCGAATTCCATTACATTGATATTAGCGATGAGACTTGGAAGGCACGCTTAATGAAAAGAAACAGTGCAATATTAGCCGAAGAAACAAGTGCCTATTATGTTGATGATAATCTTGCTGCTAAATTTGGTGCT
>CABKMX010000137.1 GCA_902373595.1 uncultured Christensenellaceae bacterium | reverse complement strand
AAATTGGACAAAGTGATCGCGTCGCTCAAGCCGTAATCGTTGACGACGAATTTGTCGCCGCCGACCACCTTGCCTGCGCGGACAAACAACAGCGCGATGACGGTGTTGAGCCCGTTGCTCTCGATCGCGAACACGTCGAGGTCGAAATCTTTGGGAAGCGCGCCGACCTGCCTGCGAACAAGCTTGTCGAGCACCTGCAATTTTTGCCTGTAATTGAGCGCAAGCTCGTATTCTTCACTCTCCGCCGCCTCGTTCATCTTGTCGGTCAGCAGCTTGGCGACCGACTTGTCGTTGCCGGACAAAAAGGCTATCACCTCTTTGATGATTGCGCCGTACTCCTCTTTGGTTATCTTTCCGGCGCAGGGCGCGTAGCAGCGCTTGATGTGATAGTTGAGGCACGGACGGTGCCCCGCCGGGATGCGCTTCATGTCCAGCTTGCAGTCTCGCAGACAAAACGCGCTGTTGATGAGGTCGGTAATCTCCTTCGCCGTGATGCCGATCATGTACGGACCAAAATATTTGGACCCGTCGCTCTTCAGCTTGCGCACGACCTCGACGCGCGGAAAGTCCGCCTTGACGTCAATCTTGACAAAGGGATAGCTCTTGTCGTCTTTGAGCAAAATGTTGTAGGGCGGCTTGTGCTTTTTGATGAGATTGTTCTCGAGCACGAGCGCCTCGACTTCGCTCCGCGTAATGATGTATTTGATGTCGTCGACCTTGGCGACAAGTTTGAGCACCTTTTCGGTGCGGTTAGCCTTGTTGCCGAAATATTGATGCACGCGCTTGAACAGATCTTTCGCCTTGCCGACGTACAAGATCTGTCCGCTCGCTCCGTACATGATATAGACACCGCTGCTGTGCGGCAAATCTTTGAGTATCGACGCTATGTCCATACCGAAATGATACCACAATCGCGCGCGTTTTGCAAGCGCAAGCTATCTGCGCCGCAACCGCCTCGCCCCGGTCAGCATCACCTCGGAAACGTACGGGTCGACAATCGTGTAGAGCGTCAGCCGACCCGCTCTTCTCGACGCGACGATACCTGCGTCCTTGAGCAAGCGCAGCTGATGGGACACCGTGCTTTGCTCGCTCGCCAGAAAAAAGCAAAGATCGGCGACGCAGAGATCTTTCATCGACAGCGCGGACAAGATCTTGAGCCTCGTCTCGTCCGAAAACACCGCGAAAAATCTCGCTATACCGCCAAGCGAGCGGCTCGGCGGCATGCTCTCCAAAATGTTGCGCTCCTGACGCTCATCCACCGTCAAACAGCCTCTGTACATAGTCATAGCAAACTCCTTGCGCGCGGACCGAATTGCATAACCGCGTCCGCATACGCGTCGTCATATGAGCATATTATATAGCGACCGATGCGGCGCAAAGTGGCGCGTTGAGTCGAAATTTAGCTTTTTTCGGAGGACAAGATGAACTCAAACTTTTTGCTGTTGCTGCTGCTCGCGATGAACAACAACGGCGGCGGTCAGACCAACTCGTGCGATCCGCTGTCTCTGATCTTCTGCTGCCTGTCGTTCGCCAACTGTCTCGGCTGCCGCGCCGCCGACATAGGTCAGAGTGTCTGCCCGGGACAAAGCAATTGAAAGAAGGACGCGTCAGACGGCGCGTCCTTCTTTGTTCAAGCATACCAACCGCAGGGGTTGAACCAATAGGGAAACACTCCCGCGCAATTACAGGCGCGGGTCGAAATGTTGCAGCACGGCGGACTGCCGCACGGCAGCATATATGCCTCGAAATTGTAACCGAAATACATCACCTCACCTCCTCTTTGTCCCAAAGGACGATGATGTAACCCGCGCCCGATATCATGATATGCACGCGTTAAGCGATGTGTTACGCGCGCAAAACGCGGCGAAGTTTATCTCTCCGCCGCGCGATTAGTATCAATTATTTTCAATTAGTATTAATTATTTTATCGACAATAGTACCGCCGTCACAACAAAATACACAGCACTCCGCCCCTGCCTTCGTTGACGATGCGCGTCACTGTCTTGCGCAGCTTCGCTCTCGCCTCTTCGGGCATCGACGACAGCTTGCCGGTCAAGCCGTCGCGCGCAAGCACGTTGAGCGACTTGCCGAGCATGTTGGTCTGCCATATCCCCTCGGTGTCGTCCCCGAACGTGTCCAGCCAATCCTTGACCATGTCCTCGTCCTGCGCCTCGGTGCCGAGAATGGGATTGACCTCTGTCTCGACGTCGACTTTGAGAATGTGGTATGACGGCGCGCTCGCCCTCATCTTTATGCCGAATCGCGAGCCCTTGTGTACGATTTCGGGACGCTCGAACTCCATATCTTCGAGTTCGGGCGCGGTCACACCGTAGCCGTAGTTGTCCGCGTCCTCGATCGCCGCGGCGAGCTTGTCGTAACGGCGCTTCGCCTCGCTCATCTCGCGTATCGCGCCGACCAGCTTGAATTCGTCGCCGATGTCCACTCCGCATTGGCGCGAGAGTACGCGATAGAACAAATCCTTTTTGGGGCACACGTCGAGCACTATCCTTCCCTTGGCGTAGTCCGCTTCAATGCCCGACAGCTTTTCGATGTCGCCGCTGTCGTCGAACATGGACGAAAAGACGCTGTAATCCGCCATCACGTTCGCCTTTGCCGCATATCCTGCGACGCGCGCCGTGATGTCGGCGATGATCGGATCGTCCGCAGGCAGCGCCCTCAGCCAATCGGGCAGTTTCGCTCCGACCGACTCTATCGGGAATGCTCCGAGCACGCATTCTATGATTGCGACAAGCGCGTCTCTGTCCATATGCGCGACGTTTTGAATAACTACGGGGACGTTGTAGACTTCGCGCATCGCCTCGGCGAGCTTTTTGGTCTCGACGTCACGTTCGTGCCGCGTGTTGAGCACGATGACGTACGGCTTGCCTATCGCGGCGAGTTCCGCCGCCACGCGGCGTTCGGCGTCGACGTATTCGGCGCGCGGCGCTTCGGTGACGCTACCATCGCTGGTCACCAAAATTCCGATTGTCGAGTGGTCGCGGATCACCTTGCGCGTGCCCGTCTCCGCCGCCTCGTCGAACGGCATCTTTTCTTCGCTCCACGGCGTATCGACCATCCTTGTCTTGCCGTCGCCGTCCGCCGTCGCCGCCGACGGAATCATATATCCGACGCAATCGATCAGTCTGACGTTCGCCTTTTTGCCGTCGCCGAGATCGATTGTCTCGCCGCCGTCGGGCACAAACTTGGGCTGCGTGGTCATCACAGCCTTGCCGTCCGCCGACTGCGGCAGCTCGTCCGTGACGCGCTTGCGGCGGTGTTTGTCCTCGATACCGTCGAGCAATGCAAGCTCGGCAAACTTTTTGATGAAGGTCGACTTGCCCGTCCGCACGGGCCCGACCACTCCTATATAGATGTCGCCGCCCGTCCTCTCGGCGATGTCCTTGTATAAATCGAATTGCTGCATGGTTACCTCCGGGGCTTTGTTCGATATATGATATTCGCCGCCGCAACGAATATGCCGAAGCGGTCAGATAT
>CABKMX010000136.1 GCA_902373595.1 uncultured Christensenellaceae bacterium | reverse complement strand
ATGGATTGGTTTTCGCGAAGAGGGCTTGCCTTTGACGACCTCGGCAAGCTGAGGCGGTTCATTGCGGAACACATCTCCGACGGCCGCGAATTGAGGCTGAGATACGACGGCGACATCTCGGACGACGAATTGAGCGAAACGGTCGCCGAAATCGGGCAGATGAGCTGTCCCGAATGGCTGAGATTGGAACTTTTTAACCCTCGCGGCGGATGCTGCAACGGAATCTTCAAAGACGATACGGAGGAATGATTATGTCTCAAAACGATACGACAAACAAAATGAAGTGGCAGAAGGACCTCGACACCTTCTTCCCCCTCTACAACACCTTCTTGATCGACGGCTGCGTCGACGACGAGCAGCCGTATGTCAAAGACGACGGCACAAAGGAATATTGCTCGATTGAGAAGTATTTGGAGAATACGTTCGGCAAGGACAGGTGCGTGGTCATTTACGACCCCACCGAGGCGGAGGACATGCGCTTCAAGATCTGCGAAGAGTACGATACCGCGGGCGAAAATCAAGAGGGAGAGGAGAGCGCGGGCGAAGGCGCCGAGGACGAACCGCCCAAGGTCAGGAGAATTTATTATTCGGACATCGCCCAGCACTTTTGGGACATCGTCACCAACGAAAATATAGGCGAACAGCTGATCGACCACCGCAGGTCGGGGCCGACGCTCGACATCTCGCGCATACACTATGCGATCACCGAGAGGTCGGAGCGCGTCGCCCTTCCTCCCATCTTTGCGAACGCGCTCAAAAACATCTTCGACGGCTCCGGTCCGAAGAGCTACCTTTTCGTCGCAAAGCGCACGTCGAGGCTGCTGTCGCGCGACCGCGACTCTTCGGGATTGAGCGCGGACGAGCTGATGCTGTTCCGTCAACTTCTCGGCATCGCGCAAGCCGCCGACATGGACAAGGTATACGGCGACACCGCAAGCAAGCTGGTCGTCCTCGCCAACAAGACGCAGGATTTGCCGATTTGGTTCACCGACGAGATTGCCAATCCGTACATCAAGACAATTCACGTCGACAAGCCGACCGAAGAGGACAAACTTGCGTTCTTCGATGAGATGATTGAGAAACGCGAGGGCTTCACCGACGAGTTTTTGACGCAGTACGATCAGATGAAGATCGAGGCGGACAAGACCAAGACGCGCAACGCCGCTCAAAAGAAATTCCTCTCGTACACCACCGACTTCGGCGTCAACATGCTGCGCCGCTACGGCGAATACATCAAGACACACAAGGTCGATTCCGTCGACAGGCTGGGCTATTCCGTCTCCGCGTTTCGCGCAGGCGAACAGGTCAACCCGTGGGACGACGAAACGCTCAAGACCGAGATCCTCAACATCAAGGAGTATGTGTCGGAAAAGATCAAGGGGCAAGATCAGGCGCTGACGGAGGCGCAGAACATTTTGACCCGCGCCGCGCTCGGGCTGGACAGGGCAAAAAACCCCAACCTGCCGCGCGTCGTCCTCTTCCTCGCAGGTCCGACCGGTACCGGTAAGACGGAGCTGTGCAAACAGATCGCCGAGCACGTCTTCGGCAGTGCGGAGAGGATGGTGCGTTTCGACATGTCCGAATACGGACAGCAGGAATCCGATCAAAAACTGTTCGGCGCGCCCCCGGGCTATGTCGGCTACGAAGAGGGAGGCAAACTGACCAACGCGATCAAGAAAGAGCCGTTCTCGCTCATCCTCTTCGACGAGATCGAAAAGGCTCACAGGTCGGTGCTGGACAAGTTCCTGCAAATCTTGGGCGACGGCAGACTGACCGACGGCAAAGGGGAGACGGTGCGCTTTTCGGACTGCATCATCGTCATCACCTCAAATGCCGGCGTAAACAAGCTGACCGGGATGAGCCAAGAGAGGATAGACGCGCTGATGAACGGCGACAAGGCTCCCGAGGGCGAGATGAACATCGAAGAGGTCGCGCGAATGGAGAGCGAGGGCAAGTCGGAAGACGACATCTACCGCGCCGTCCGCGAACACTTGCGCTACAATGTCAAGTGCTACTTCCATTGCGTGCTCCAAAAGCCCGAGCTTTACGGCCGCATCGCCAATTCACTCGTCTACTACAACTATATAGGCAAAACCCATGTCGAGCCCATCGTGTCGGCGACCGTCGAGGGCACCGTCAGTGCGACAAAGGAGATGTTCGGCGTGAGCGAAATCGTCTGCAAAGACTCGAGCGACCTCGGCGAGGTCAAGGCAAAGATTGCCGCAACCTGCACGGACAACAGAATCCGCGCGCTCGGCGCACGCGGCATCATCAATCAGACCGAGAGCATCTTCTCGACAAGCCTGTCCAACTTCCTCGCAAACGAGATGAAGGAGGGACGCATCGACAGGCTGCGCGGCGCGCGGCTTGTCTGCGAATTCGATGACGCCGTCGTCGGATTTGGCAATATACGGTGGAGCTATTGAGATGGCTGTGTTTACGGACGATATCAAAAACGGGCTAAAGCTCGCGAACTCGCTCAAGTATGCAGGCGCAGCCGACGCGGCTCAGAAGATGTTTGCCATCTGCGTCAAAAACGGCGCGGCGACAGCTTCGCACGGCGACGCGCTCGAACTGTTTTACGGTGCGGGTGTCTATGATTGCGACTTTGACGTCGAGACCGCAGCGAGGTATATCTATGTCGCGGCATGCGCAAAAAAGACGATAAAAGTCCTCGAGAGCAAGGCGGCTGCCGACGACGGCATCGCGCCGTGGGCAACGCCGTCGTACAGGACGACGGACGCGGTGGCGAAGTTTTTCGATTGGCTGAAGAAGCCGGACAGAAAGCCGAACATAGACGACGACAAATTGTTCAAGAATTTTTGCGACGCAGTCAACGGCGGCAGCGCGGAGATAAGCGGCCTGCCGGAGGATGAAGAGCCGCTCGACCTCGTCGAGAATATTGTCGGGGGGCGGTGATGACGATGAAAGTGAAATGTTTGACGGGAGTCGCAATCGAACTGCCCGAGGGTGTGACGGCAAGGAGGGAAGAGTGTTTGCGCTGTCCTTCCGCCTGCCCGAAGAGCAGAGGGTGTTTCAGATTTACATTCGTCGACGGGAAGAAGTGCTTCAAGGTCTCAAGCACGCGCGCCGACGGAAACGCGACGAGATATTCGCCCGAGGAGGCGACGGAGTTTTTCGGCGTCGCCAACCCGTATTCGGCCGATGCGGCGCAGGAGCGTCGCGCCGAAAGTGCCCCCGAGCCTCGCGCCGAACGGGACGTAGAACCCAAAGGGGGGCAAAACTCTTCGCGTAGCCGCTTCGCCGCGTTTAGGAAAACGACGCCGGAGAGGGACGCTCCCGTCCGCAATTACGTTCCCGTCCGCAACGACGACCCCGTAATCAACATAGGCGGCTTGAATTATGCGTTGGACAGGAGCAAACATCCGGGCGCCGAACCGCTGTGCGATGCGTTTGAGGTAATCAGAGCGTGGTGGCGGCTCGACGACGTCTTTGACGATGCCGACGGCAGGAGATTGAAAGCGAATTTCAAGGATTGCCTTGTCGCTTAC
>CABKMX010000135.1 GCA_902373595.1 uncultured Christensenellaceae bacterium | reverse complement strand
TCCGGCGTTGTCGACGCATACCGTTCATGGTATTTGTCCGATCGCGTGATCGGGCTCAAACAGGTTGCGCACGAACTTGCGGAAGTCATCTCCAAGGGCTTGGGTGACGTAATCAAGGTGAATTGATGGGATCCGGCACAATCGTTGCTTTTGCCATTTGCATTGCCGTGGCGGCGGCTGTCGTCGCGGTATGTCTTTGGCTGATTATCGAAAGGTCGACCTTCAAGGGCAAGCAGAGCACCGAATATTGGACGCTCGCGACACCTCATGACGAGCGAAAGATTGTCACTCTCGACAAGGAGAGCGGACGCGACTTCGTCATTCTCAATTTCACCGACGTACAATTCAACGACATTCTCGACATCGGCAAGGCGGAATTCACCTATGCGACGATGGACGAACTGGTCAGGAGAGTGCATCCCGATCTCATCACAATCACCGGCGACATCGTCTGGGCGCTGCCGTTCACGAGGCGTTCGGTGATGCGCTTCATCATGCATATGGACGGCTATCGCGTGCCGTGGGCGCCCGTGTTCGGCAACCACGACGCAGAGGGCAATTGCGACCTCAATTGGATTGCGGACAAGTTCATTCTCTCGCGCAATTGCGTATTTTCAAAGGGGCCTGTCAACATAGGCGGCGTGGGCAATTATGTCATCAACATCAAGGAGGACGGCAAGGTCGTGCACACGCTGTTCATGCTCGATTCGCACGCCTACCGCTACTATCCCGAACTCGACAAGACAAAGTACGACTTTGTTCAGCCGGCGCAGATCGGCTGGTATCGCTGGCATCTGCATGGAATCGCCGCCGAAAACGGCGGAGACAAGCCCGCGTCGACGGTGTTCATGCACATACCTCTGCCGCAATTCAAGACCGCGTACGAGGAGTATCGCAAGAGCGGATTTTCGCCCGAGATGGGCTTTGGCGTCAACAATGAGCGCGTCAATTGCGCGCCTGTCGACAGCGGCTTTTTCGACGTCATCAAGGCGGAGGGCAGCACTCACGACGTCGTCTGCGGCCATGACCACATCAACGACTCGTCTGTCGTCTATCAAGGCGTGCGCCTGACCTATGCGCTCAAGACGGGCGACCGCTGCTATTGGCAGGACGACGGAATGATGAACGGCGGCACGGTGCTGCGCGTCGCGTCGGACGGCACGGTCACGACCGAGCATTGCTACGTCAACGACATCAAGCTCAAGCAAAAATGATATGCACTCTTTGCCCGCGCGCATGCGGCGTTGATCGGGCGAGACAAAACGGATATTGCGGCGTCGGCGAGACGATGAAGATCGGTCGCGCCGCGCTTCATTTTTGGGAAGAACCGGCGCTTGCTCCGCACGGCAGGAGCGGCACGATTTTTTTCGCCGGGTGTTCGCTGCGGTGCGTCTATTGCCAAAATTTCAAGCTCAGCCGAGGCGAGGGATATGAGATTTCGCAGGAGGAGCTGATCGAGACGATGAAGCGGCTCGAGGGCGAGGGCGCGGACAACATCGAGTTCGTCACAGGCAGTCACTACATTCCCGGTATCGCCGCGGCGCTTGCCGAATATCGCCCCAAGGTGCCGACCGTGTTCAATTGCGGCGGCTATGAGAGCGTGGAGCAATTGAGACTTTTGGACGGTATGATTGACATCTACATGCCCGATTTCAAGTATTCCGATACGGAAGCCGCAAGGCGGTACAGCAATGCGCCCGACTATCCGTCCGTCGCGGCTGCCGCGCTCAAGGAGATGAAGCGGCAGGTCGGCGCGACGATTGTCACAGGCGGCGCGATGAAGAGGGGAGTGTTGGTGCGCCACCTCGTACTGCCGTCAAACGTGCGCAACAGCATCGGAGTTTTGGACACGCTCAAAGACATTCTCGACGGGGGCGACTATCTGTCGTTGATGAGCCAATATGTGCCGTACGGCGATGCGCGCAAATTCCCCGAGATAGACCGCAAACTCAAACCGCTCGAATACAAGGCGGTCGTCGCCCACGCCGAAAAGCTTGGCTTTGAAAACGTCTTTGTCCAGACCTCGGACAGCGCGGACGAGAGCTATATCCCCGAGTTCAAAAAGTGAAAACGGAAGACGGACGCGCAAAAAACGCATAACAAGATAAAATACACCGGCAAAAGTCGAGGCGCGCATGTAAGACATAAACGCGCGAAAGAGACAAAACCCCACGCAATCAAATTGCGAAAGCACCGGCGCAAAACATAAACGCGCGAAAAAGGCAAAAAAGAGGCACGCCCGAGGGCGTGCCGTCATTTTCGGTCGACTCACTTGTACCAAGTCATATCGGTCGGGATTTGAAGCCCGGGAGCGTTAGCCTTGTTGTAGGTGAAGTACTTTGTCCACTCGTTGGAAGTGTTGCCTTCGAGAAGACCCGCCATCGTTCCTTCCCAGCTGTCGGAAGTCTCGTAGGTGCGGAAGAGACCGCAATCCCAAACTTGGCATTTGATCGTCTGATAGGCGAAGACAATGTCATTGCTGCCTGCCGATTCACGGGTGGACTCGGTGGCGAGTTCGAGCGCGTTGCTGTTGACGTCGACGGTCATCTCGATGTTGTAGCAGCCGAGCTCATCGTCGCGGACGACGGACGCATTGACGAGGTTCTTCGCGTTGATGAGACTGCTGTTGGTCTCAAAGTAGTGGTTGCGGTAGTATTCGTTTTTCATAAAGTCTTCGATCGATTCCGACTTCACCTTGCCGCACTTGTCCCAATTGATGTAGGGCTGATCGGTGTAGAAGTTGGCGACGGACATCTCGGTCAAGCAGCCCGAGCCGCCTTCTTGGACGTACATCGTCTTGCCGTCCGGGGTGTATTTGCGGTTGCCGTAATCGAGAATGCCTCTGCAAATGCCGATAATCCAGCTTACGGACTCGGAACTTTCGCCGGTCTTATAGCCGTTTGTGACGCGGCCGAGCGTGACCATATACATCGCCGCGCCGTCCTTGATGCGGACTTCGCGCACCTTCATGTCGCCCGCCATCTTGAGGTTGACGACATTCGCGGTGCCGCCGCCGACCGCATAGTTGGCGTAATAGTCCACTTTTTCGAGATTGGCGTTGGCGAGGTTGAACAGATATGACGCTGTCGCCTTGACCGCTTCGTCGGTCGAAAGTTCCGCCGAGGTTGCGGTGACCTGAGCGCTGTCGACCGCGGTCACGCCTTGGATCGAAGCCTCCTCGGGCACTCTGCCGAGGTCGTCGTGATTGAAGTCGACGGGGGGAGCGTCGGGGTCAACGTCGCCGTTGCAGCCGACGAAACAGAGCGAGAAGGTCACGAGTATCGCAATCACCGCAACAATCTGTACGGCGAGCGCAAGAAATTTTCTGTTTTTTGTCATAATGCCTCCTTTGTGACGCCGATTTTCGACGTCGATTCCATTATAAGGCATATAAAGGCGCGCGGTCAAACGATTTTGTTTGATTGAATTGTCTGTTATTTAACAAACCGTCCGAAAAGTGCGGATTTTCAAAAACATTTCATTATATTTTATTCCCAACAGGACGTCAAATGTAAAATAAAAGTAAAA
>CABKMX010000134.1 GCA_902373595.1 uncultured Christensenellaceae bacterium | reverse complement strand
GCCGGCAATCCTTGCGGTAAGCTACGTTTACGATGTCATGGCGGCGGCAGGTTCGTTTCCCGGCATGGGCTCCGCGCCCGCATATTGGCCGGAGATTACCAGGATTATCACGTTTGACGGCTATTCGATACTCGTCCAATATCCCGTTGCAGACAATTTTGAGTTGTCGGGGGAGACGTTAGTCAATCATGCGCCCATGCCGACGATGCTCGTCTCGGCAGCGCTCGCAGTGTTGTTCGTCGTCATACCGTCGCTGGTCGTGACGAGGAACGAGAGCGGCTCCGAGGCGGAGGCAAAGGCGCTTCGCCGCGTCTCGATTGCGCAAGCCGTTGCGCTTGGCGTGATGCTTGCGGCGTTTGCGATATTCTTCCTTGTCACATGGTTTGATTGACAGAGTGCCGCAAAGCTCGATTGCGCCGATTCGGTTATTGCATTCATCGCGCGTCCCGAGAGGGGCGCGCAATTTTTTGCCGCACGGGCGTTGCGATTGATCGATTGCGCAGACGCGAGAATTTGCCTCCGCGCAAGTCCGATTGACGCGGCGTTGCGCGTGCGCCGGGTACGCCGCAAAAGAAATTTTCGCCTTTTCAAAAATTTTTGTACACAACCTCTTGACAAGCGCATATATTGGTGTATAATAAGTGTTAGCAGTCAAGGAGTTCGACTGCTAACAATATGCCGCGGCGATTGCCAAGGCGCGGAGGAAAGATGGACGACAGGCTTTCGGACAGAAAGAAAAAGGTGCTCAATGCGTTGGTGGACAGCTACATCACCGACGCGGAACCCATTTCGTCTTCCGCAATCAAAAACAAGTATATGCCCGACGTGTCGTCGGCGACGATACGCAGCGAACTTGCGACGCTCGAGGAGTTGGGCTATTTGGTCCAACCGCACGTCAGCAGCGGCAGGGTGCCGTCGGCGAAGGCATATCGCTTTTATGTCGACTGCCTTTTGAGCGAGTGCGGCGACACGGACGTCGACGGGCTGGACGAGACGCTCAAAAGGCGCATGAGTTCGGTCGAGGAGTTGGTGCGCGAGACCGCCAAGACGGTCAGCGACGTGACCAATTACACTTCGCTGATGGTGCTGTCGGGCGCGGACAGTCTCACGGTCAAAGAGGTCAAATTGGTCGACCTTTACGACGACAGCGCGCTGGTGCTCGTCATCACCGACGCCGGCGTCATCAAGGACAAGACCGTCGCGGTGCCAAAGGACGCGGACGGCAACTATATAGAGCTTGCCAACCGCATCCTCAACGCGACGTTTGCGGGCAAGTCGCTTGCCGAGATCGGCAGCAGCGCTCCCGTCCTCGAAGAGAACATCGAAGGGATGAAGGCGCTCGTCGACGAGGTGATCAGGCTGCTTGCCGAATACAAGCGGGCGAGGGAGCGCGAGCTCTATCTCGAGGGCGCGGACAAGATCTTTCAATACCCCGAGGCGAGGGACGTGGACAATGTGCGCAGCTTTGTGTCCATCATCTCCAAAAAGGAGAAGCTGCACGACCTCGTCGCCGGCGACGGAGACCTCGAGATCGACGTCAAGATCGGCGAACAGGCGTCCGAGGACCTCAAACATATGGCGCTCGTCACCGCGCGCTATTCAGTCGACGGCAAGGAGATAGGGCACGTCGGCGTCATCGGACCCGAGCGCATGGACTACAAAAAGGTGATGAGCGTGCTCAGACAATTGGTTAGGGCGTTCGACAAAAAGGACAACGATCCCGATACGGAGTGAATATGGCAAAGAAAGACAAAGAAAAACAGCCTTGCGACGCCGAACAGGCGCAAGAGGCAAAGAGCTTCGAGTTCGAAGGCGCCGAGGAAGAGCAAGCCGCCCCCGCGGCAGAGGCGACCGTCCCCTTGTCGCAATACGCGAGACTGCAAGCGGACTTCGACAACTTCAAAAAGCGCAACCGCGAGACCGCGACCAGGAAGTACGAAGAGGGCGTCGCGGACGTCATCAAGGACGTCCTGCCGACGATCGACAACCTCGACACCGCGATCTCATTCCAAAAGGACGAGGCTCAAAAGAAGTCGCTCGAATTGGTGCGAAAGGCGTTCCTCGACGTGCTGGCAAGGTACGGCGTAGAGGCGATGAACGCGCTGGGCGAGGACTTCGACCCCAACAGGCACGAGGCGGTGCTCAACCGCGACGACGGTCCCGAAAAGTCGGGCAAGGTCGTCGACGTGCTTCAAAACGGATACACCCGCGGCGACAAGGTGCTCAGATACCCCAAAGTCGTCGTCGGAGAATAATTTCAGAAAAAGGAGAAAACAGATATGGGAAAGATAATCGGCATTGACTTGGGTACGACCAACTCCTGCGTCGCCGTCATGGAAGGCGGCGAGGCGACGGTCATCCCCAACAAAGAAGGCGCAAGGACGACCCCGTCCGTCGTGGGTTTTGCCAAGGACGGCGAGAGGCTCGTCGGTCAGGTCGCGAAGAGGCAAGCCGTCTCCAACGCGAGCCGCACCGTCAGCTCCATCAAGAGACATATGGGCAGCGACTACAAGGTCAACATAGACGGCAAGGCGTACAGCCCGCAGGAGATCAGCGCGATGATTCTCTCCAAGCTCAAAGAGGACGCCGAGTCCTATCTGGGCGAAAAGGTCACGCAGGCGGTCATCACCGTCCCCGCTTACTTCTCGGACAGCCAGCGTCAGGCGACAAAGGACGCCGGCAAGATCGCCGGTCTCGAGGTGCTGCGCATCATCAACGAGCCGACCGCGGCGGCGCTCGCTTACGGGCTTGACAAGGACGCCAACCAAAAGGGGCAAAAGGTGCTCATCTACGACCTCGGCGGCGGTACGTTCGACGTCTCCATCTTGGAGATCGAGGACGGCGTGTTCGAAGTGCTCGCGACCAACGGCGACACCATGCTCGGCGGCGATGACTTCGACAAGCGCATCATGGACTACATCGTCAAAGATTTCAAGGAGAAAGAGGGCATCGAGCTCAGTGACGCAATGACGATGCAGCGCATCAAAGAGGCGGCGGAAAAGGCGAAGATCGAGCTGTCCGGCGTCACCAAGACCAACATCAACCTGCCCTTCATCACGATGACCGCGGAAGGTCCCAAGAACATCGACCTCGACTTGACGAGGGCGAAGTTCGACGCGTTGACCTCCGACCTTGTCGCAAAGACGATCGTGCCGCTCAAAAAGGCGCTCGCGGACGCAAAGCTGACGATGAACGACATCTCCAAGGTCATCCTCGTCGGCGGTTCCACCCGTATCCCGGCGGTCGTGCAGGCGGTCAAAGAGGTCACAGGCAAAGAGCCGTTCAAGGGCATCAACCCCGACGAATGCGTCGCGCTCGGCGCGGCGATTCAGGGCGGCGTGCTCGGCGGCGAAGTCAAGGACGTGCTGCTTTTGGACGTCACTCCGCTTTCGCTCGGCATCGAGACGATGGGCGGCGTGTTCACCAAGCTCATCGAGCGCAACACCACGATTCCGACCTCGCACTCGCAGGTCTTCTCGACCGCGGCGGACAACCAAACGGCTGTCGACATCAGGGTGCTCCAAGGCGAAAGAC
>CABKMX010000133.1 GCA_902373595.1 uncultured Christensenellaceae bacterium | reverse complement strand
GACGAGACTCTCGAAACAAAACTTGATATCGTATTCGACTATGTCGCGAGAGAAGCAAACGGCTTGACGAGCCTCGTCGACGCCGGCGAATATACTATTGAATTCAACCTTGCCGACTCGGTCGTCAACTATGTCGCCGATCCATACACGACAACGCTCGAGATTACGCCGATGAGAGTTGAAGCAACGCTCACCGCGCCGAATGAAGTTTACACTGGCAACGAAAAGAATGCAATCTTGACAGTTAAGACGCAACTTGTCGGCGAGGACAAAGTGACCGTCGAATACAACAACGTCAACCGCATCGACTACACCGGCGAAGAGATTGTCGCGACAGCACAGCTTCCGAACGACAACTATGTGTGGGCGGATGGAACTGCGCCGACCGCGTCCTTCACGATCCAAAAGGCAAAAATCACCAGCGTCACCGTCACCGTTTCCGACACTCCCGACGGAGGTTGGACGACTGCGATGATGCCCGAGTTCACATCGGTCAGCGTGGAGCCGGACGTCGAAGGCGAGGTCGTTTGGGACAACGGCTCGCTGATTGCCGGCGTGGATGCCAAGCAGCCGTGGACATTCTTCCCCGATTCGCAAAACTACGAGCCCTATCACGGCTCCGTGACCTTGACCGTCGCTCAAGCGACCTTGACCGACGTCTCCGTCGAAATCGTGGCGACCAAGGAATATGTCGCCTTCGACGCATTCGACCGCTCGTCCATCGCCGTTGAGGCGCTTTACGGCGAGGATCGCAAGCCGGTCACCACCGGATATACGCTGACATTCTCGATCGGCGACGAAGACAGGCTTCTTGCCGGCACGGGGATCACGGTCACCGTGACCTACACCGACGGAGATGTCACGCAAGACACCGAGTTCACGATCGACGTAGCAAAGCGCGCTGTCGCAAAGCCCGTCGTCGACCCCACGGTCTTCGACGCGACCGGCGAGACGATCACATTGCCGATTGCGGAGAGCGAATACTACACCATCGACGGCAACACCGCAATCGAACCCGGCAGATATGTCGCCACCGTCGAATTGAAAGACCCCGCCAACACGATGTGGGAGGACGGCTCGACCGACGTCGTCTCGATTGCGTGGACGATCAGCGAGCCCGTCACTTCCGACGAGGTCATCGCCTCGATCCTCGCGATGGAAAAGGTCACTTGGCAAAACGCCGAAGAGTTCCTTGACCTCGAGGCGAGATACAACGCTCTCGACGAGAGCGAGCAGACCGCAGAGGCAACCGCAAAACGCGCGGCGTTGAGGGCGCAGTACGACGCGCTCCGCAACGCGGCGTTCGACGACATCGAGGCGGCGCACGAAGTTACGGCAAAATCGCTTGGCAAAGCG
This sequence comes from uncultured Christensenellaceae bacterium, assembly GCA_902373595.1. Classification (GTDB taxonomy): domain Bacteria; phylum Bacillota; class Clostridia; order Christensenellales; family UBA3700; genus Ornithoclostridium; species Ornithoclostridium faecigallinarum. Next base: position 2,185 of record CABKMX010000133.1, on the reverse strand, counting down.
CTCGCGGCAGCCGCCGCAGGGCTCTCTGCCGCGGCAATAGCGTTGGCGATCGCCAAGCGCAGATCCATTTGAGGAGGATAGAGCAATGAAAAGAATTTTTGCGATATTCGCAGTTGCGGCGCTCGCCTGCACGCTCGTCTTCGCGACCGCATGCGTGACGGACGCCAACGTCACCACCGAGCAATTGCTTGAGGCGATGTCCACCCCCGGCGACGTCCAAAGCGTGTCCGTCACCGTCAGCAACGGCGAACTCAACACCGCCGATTACAGGTTGATCTATTCCTACTACGCCGACGGCAACGGCGAGCCGGTCATCGACGGCATCCTCAAGGACGACCCCGATCTGCCGTACTTCGCCCTCGCCGAGGACGCGCAAGAGGGCTACACCTTCACCGTAGCCGACTTTGCCGACGACTATGACAACCGCCTCGACTCCGAGACGGGCATCTATTCCGTCACCGGCATGCTCGCCGACCCTGCGGACTTCCTCGGCGTCGACGCCGCGTCCGCGACCGTCCAAGCCCTGATCGGCGGCGACCTCGTAATGGACGCGCTGACCATCACCTTCGTCGGCGCGGAGTCGGGGAATGATATAACAATCAACATTATGTTTCTTTGAGTGCCTCTTTTAGGGGACACCATTTAAGTTCCGCGCTCCCTTTGGGGCGCGGACTTTTTCACCGCTTTGGACGGATCTTTTGCAATCTTTTACGCCGTCTGTCGCTTGCATACCGGCAGGTAAGCGGCGTTCCACACGGCGCAAAATCTTTGCAAAATCTCTCGCCCAAAGCTACTTGGTTCTATCTGACAAATTAGTCTGCTTCAATCAGAAATTATATGGTTTAGTGGCGAAATGGTTCCCCGGGGTACTCCTCCTCCACGGGACAAGCGCTCGCTCACCGCTCGCGGTCCCGCAAGGGGAAGTCCCCGAAGAGCGCGGTCGTTCGGGGACTTCGTTACCCAGTCGCGCGGTAAGCGCGGTTCCGCGCGACGGTTGTCGTCGTTTTCGGTGGTACATGTCTAAATTTTTGTCAGGCAATGCTTATAAAGGAAGTCGAGTATTTCCGCTTTTTCATTTGTTTCATAATAGTGTATAAGCAATTTTTTATACTCGTCGACTTCGTCTTCGGGTATAACGACAATTCCGGCTCCGTTCGATATCAATATATGATTAGCAAAAATCACCGCCGTTCTCTTGTTGCCGTCAATAAAAAGCTGCTTTTTCGTTACAAACAGCAAAGCATTCAACGCCCTTTCATACACATCATCTATCGACAATACTTCGCTGAGTTGCTCTTTTACAAGACTTTCCATCGGAAGGTCCGGTTTCCATTTCGTTCCGCCTATCGTCACGGGAACGCTGCGTAAAATTCCTGCATTAAAATAAAACCCTTCTTCCACAAGCCTGTTTATATAGCAAAGAATGCTATAATCGGACGGCGAGCAGATCACACCCTCATCAAGCGTGAATTGCCAAGCGTGTTTCAGGTTGTTGACTTTTTGAACATCGTCCGCAGAAATGCCTGCAACTTTGCCGCCCTCGATTATGGTTTCGGTTTCCAAGAATGTTACCGCTACGCCTTCCAAGACTGCCTGCTTATAAATAGTATCGACAAGGTTTCGCTTCGCAAAGTCGATATTCAGCTTGACCTTTTCAGACAAATCGGTCGGGACTTTTCCCTTGCGTTTGAGCTTTGCTTCCAAATTGCGCAAATTGGTTTTTATGGCTTTCGCCTTCTCGTTGTTTGCAATCAAAGTGTTGTAAAGACTATCGGTATATTCGCCCACATACTCCGTGCGCGGCATTCCTCCTTGTCTCTTATGCAAGTAAATATACTTCGATCCGTTTTGCTCACGGATCTCGATCGCTCCCCACAACAGCGACTGCAATTGCCTATTGCAGGTGTTATACTCCTTAATAAGAGTTATGGTATCCAAAAAATTGTTTTCCATAATTCTATTATACTTGTCATGTGAAACAAAGTCAACCATCGCCGTTCAATTTTGTATCACATTTTTTGGCGATTTGTTTCACATACGCGCCGCGTTCGCTTTTGCCGCGTGGCGGCAGCAAAGTTGCGATGGAGTTGACTTGTACGCATATTGAGGTTTTGTATATGCCGCCAAGAGGATGCCTCGCTCAAGCGTCGAGTCGGCGCAGAGCGGAAAGAATCGAATCAAATCG
>CABKMX010000132.1 GCA_902373595.1 uncultured Christensenellaceae bacterium | reverse complement strand
CGGCGGTAAGGTGCGCTTTGTGTCTTTTGAGTCGGGCGATGCGGCGCAGCGGGGGAGAAAGAGCGAACCATTCTGTTTGAAGTGTTACGATAGGGCAAAAAGAGCAAAGTCGAATGTTCGGCGGTAAGGTGCGCTTTGTGTCTTTTGAGTCGGGCGATGCGGCGCAGCGGGGGGGAGAAAGAGCGAACGATAATGTTCGGTCGCCGAACAAACCAAAAGACAATTTTTGAGGCTAAAATTTACGGTAATCGTCAAAAGTATGAGTTTTGAAGTCGATTTTGCAATGGGCTGAAAAATTTGTGGCGCGCTGCGTTGACAAACGGCATATCTCGTGATACAATTGCTGTGAGGGCGTAAAACGCCCGGAAGGAGGAAATTTCAATGAACAAAAAACTCATCACAGCGCTTGTAGCGGTCGCCGCCGTACTTGCGCTGTCTTTTTGCCTTGCGGCATGCGGCGACGACGGCACACAGCCCGGCGGAGGAGAGGGCGGCAACACCGCCCATAAGATCTCGATCACCGCGCCGGACGACGTCGAGGCGTCGACGAGCGCCTCCCAAGCGACCGTCGGCACAAAGGTCACGGTGACCGTCGTCACTCCGGCGTGGAAGATCGTGACGTTCGTCACGGCGGCGGACGTGAACATCGTCAAAGACGAAGCGGCAAGCGCGGGCAGCACATCGGTATATACGTTCACGATGCCGGACAGGGACGTCGAGCTCAACGTCGAGACGACGGATTCGGGGGCGAGCGTAGACGAGGACGACGGCTTGAAGTGGGTCGCCGCACCCGAACAGATCGCGCCCGGCGAAAATTCGTTCCAAAAGGCTACATACGAGGTCGACTTTGGAGAAGCCATCATCGCGACGACAGACGTCGACGGCAATTTGAGCGGCGTGAAGATCTCGTCGACCGATCAAGACGTGATCCCCGACGAGGCGATCGCCGGCGCGTACAGGATAGGCGACAGCGCCGTCACAGGCGGCGCGACCTTCACTGTCGACTTGACCAAGGTGTCGCTCGGCGCGACAACGCTCGTCTTTGAGGACTCAAGAGGCAGAACGATCGCAAAATATGTCCAAGTCGTCGAGTACGGAAAAGTCGATCCCGGCTACATTTTCAACACGTCGATGTTTGTCGAATTCGAGTTTGACGAGGGCGATCTCACGCTCGGCGCGGACGTCGACCCCGACAAATTGCTGGTCTTGGTCAGCATAAACGACTTCGATTGGGTGGACGGCACCGACCCCGCTCTCGGCGCAAAAGAGTATACGCAAAGCCGCTTTTTGCTGTCCGACAGCGGCACGAAGTCGATGGGTTTGTCCTACATCCAAGGGCACAGATATCGCGTCACCGCGTCGCTTTGGACGTACACGAACGACTACGAGACGGACATGGATCTTAGCCAGGTGACGGGAAGCAAGCTCGTCCTCCACGACAATTTCCCCGGCGGCGGCAACTCGGTCAAAAATGACGACGGCACGTCGTGGCTGACGATCGTCGGCTATCTGGGCACGGTGACTTTGATCGTCGACGCGGAATAGCTTGTCGGCAAAGCGAGAGGGCGGCGCGTTTGCACGGTGACTTTGACAGCGCATTTGCGGCAAGGCTTGCGTCTCGAAAAGCGCATTTGAGAGGACGGGCGTCTCGATTGCGCTTGGGTAATTTGCGTTGCAATCGCAAAAGGCGCGTTGCAGATACGGGCTTGAATACCCCCGAGACTTGCGTTGAGATTGGAAATGGCGCGTTGACGAGATGGGACTCGAACAGTCCGAAATGCGGCGGGTAGCGATCGCGAAGGGCGCGTTGACAAGGACGGCGGCGTCGAGCCGGCAGCGGTCAAAAACGGGCTAAAATCAAAAACATATCGCCAAAACAAAGGCGGCGCTTGTCTTCATCTCGGACAAATGCCGCTTTTGCGTTGACAAAGGCGCGTATATATTTTATTATAAGGATATGGACAGTCTGTTCGATCTCAACAAGAAGGCAAACGAGCCGCTCGCCGAGCGCATGCGTCCGCGCACTTTGGACGAGTTCGTCGGTCAGGAGCACATCGTGGGCAAGGGCAGCATGTTGCGCCGCGCGATCGTCACCGACCGCCTCGGCAGCTGCATTTTTTACGGTCCGCCCGGCTGCGGCAAGACCACGCTTGCGGGGATAATCGCCGCGACGACGGGCGCGAACTTCGTGCAGCTCAACGCGGTGTCGAGCGGCGTCGCGGACGCGAAGCGCGTGATTGAGGACGCAAAGCGCGCTCTCGAATTGTACGGCACGCGCACCTACCTGATGCTGGACGAGTGCCACCGCTGGAACAAGGCGCAATCGGACAGTATGCTCGCCGCGATCGAAAAGGGCTACATCGTCTTCATCGGCTCGACGACCGAAAACCCGTACGTCAACATGACGAGGGCGATTGTGTCGCGGTGCCGCGTGTTCGAGTTCAAACGGCTCTCGGGCGACGACGTCAAAAGGGCGCTGCTCCGCGCGGTCGAGGACAGGGAGAGAGGGCTCGGGAATTATGACATCAAGCTCGAAGAGAGGGCGCTCGAGCACTTTGTCTGGGCGGCGGACGGAGACCTGCGCAACGCGCTCAACGCGCTCGAACTCGCCGCGCTGACCACAGATCCCGATCGTGACGGGCGCATCGTCATCGACCTCGAGGCGGCGCAGCAGTCCATTCAAAAGAAAGCCATGAGCGTGGACGAGAGCATGTACTACGACATGCTGTCCGCGTTTTGCAAGTCGCTGAGAGGCAGCGACAGCGACGCGGCGCTCTATTGGGCGGAGAGACTGATCGCCGCAGGGTGCGACCCGCTGTCGATAGCGCGGCGCACATTGGTGCACAGCGCCGAGGACGTCGGGATGGCGGATCCGCGCGCGCTCACCGTTGCGGCGGCAGCGTTGACCGCGTTGCAAAACCTGGGGATGCCCGAGGGCAAAATACCGCTTTACGAGGCGATCGTTTACGTCTGCGAGGCGAGCAAGTCGCCGAGCGTGATCAAGGCTCTCGAAGCGGCGGAGAGATTGGTCGAAGAGCGCAAGGACGACGAAGTGCCGCTCGCGGTCAGGGACACGCATTACAGCGGCGCGCCGAAGACGGACTACAAGTATCCCCACGACTTCGGCGGCTGGGTGGAGCAGACATATCTGCCCGAGTCGCTCAAAGACGTGAGGCTCTATGTCCCGTCAAACAACGGCGAGGAAAAACACCTCGTCCGCGCAAAAGACATCAAGCAAAACAAGGGCTGAAAAGAAGGACGGACATCAAAGGAGAAGCGCGGCAACGCGAACGAACCTTGAAAGGGACGTCAAGAGCAAGCGCCAAGATTGGCGGACGTCAAATGAGAGGCGCGGAAAACGGGATAGATGCGAATCGCGGAGCGGTGTGAGACCGCCGCGAAAACAAGGAGAAAATATGCTGAAAATCGAAAATTTGAGAAAGAAATACCGCGGCGGCGAAAAGTATGCCGTCGACGGCATCTCGCTCGAGGTGAGGGAGGGGGAAGTGTTCGGCTTCCTCGGGCCCAACGGCGCGGGCAAGTCGACGACGATCAAGTG
>CABKMX010000131.1 GCA_902373595.1 uncultured Christensenellaceae bacterium | reverse complement strand
TGCGACGTTTGCCGCGCCTCCGACGCGTATCACGTATTCGCCTGCGCCTCTTCCGATTGTCTCGTCCTCGCTGACCTCGTCGCCGAAAGCGCCTGTCGAGTTGTCGTATGTGTTCTCTTTGACGCTGCCGTCGGACTCGACATACCAATAACTCAAGTCGACGAACTGTCCGCGCGTCAGGTTGATGTGTCTCGCCTCGACGTAGTAGACGCCGGCTATGACCGGGTTGGCGGCGTTGTCCGCCTTGAAGAACGCTCCGCCGGTCGTCTCGGCAATCTTTGCGCCTACGGCATTGAAGTCGCTGCCTTCGCGTGTGACGCGAGTTACGCCCTCTGCCACGGTCACCGCGCCGAGATCGGCGTCATAGAATGCGCACGAAGTATATTTGCCGCTGCCCGTGCCGGCAAAGCCGCTGCCGGAGACCGACCCCGACGCGACGCCGCCGATCGAATAGCTCTTCGAGATTGCTCCGCCGTTCGAGCCGACAAATCCGCCTGCGGTCGCACACTTGACGAGCGCGTTGGCATAGCTGCCGTCGATTGAGCCCGAGGTCAATTGCGTTTCGCCGACGGTGCCCTCTTTGGAGACGTTGACGCCGACAAATCCGCCTGCGGCGATGCCGCCGTCCGCCTGAGTGTCGGACAGCGCGGTCACGGTGTTGCGCTTTTGCTGATCGTTGCTGTACAGCGCGCCTGCATACGAGCTTTGAATCGCGCCCTCGTTGTATGCGGCAAATCCGCCTGCGCGGACGGTCTGACCTGCGGCGGTGTTGCTCACGTCGACATTGCCTTCGTATGCGCCGTAGGCAATCCAACCTGCATTTTCGGCGACGAAACCGCCTGCCTCGACCTTGTTCGCATAACCCTCGTATTGCGCCTTTGCCGTCTCGCCCGTCGCCGCCGCCTCATAGCTCGCGGTGACCGCGCCGTAGGCGGTGGAATTGGTGATTGCGGCGTCGGCGGTGTTGATTGCCGCCAGTCCGCCCGCGACCGAACCGGTCACGTCCGCATATGCCGCGCTTTGAGCGATTGTGCCGTTGTTGATTGCGACAAGTCCTCCGGCAAGTCCCGAGCCTGCGTCGACGTCGCCCGAGACAAAGCAACCGCGTATCGAGCCGTCGTTGACCGCGGCGAGCAGAGCGATTGCCTTGCCCTCTTCCGCCGCGACGGACGCGTCCGCGATGACGATGTCGCCCAGGGAGCCGCTCATCGTGCCGAAGAACGCAACCTGCGCCCCGTCCCCGTCGATTGCGAAGTCGGTGAGGATGTAGGTGTGCTTGTTGGTGAAGCTGCCCGAGAAGGACTCAATCGTCCTCCACATATAGCCGTAAAAGTCGATGTTTGCGCCGAGCTCATAAGCCGCGTCCGAGTCAAAATGCATGAACGCCAATTCGCCGGCATTGGTGACGACGTACTTTCCGGAGGAGGCGGAGGGCTTGACATAGCTGAGATACTCTCCGTCCGCGACCGCCGCGGCTCCGTCGATGACGCCGTCCGAGCTGTCGCGCTTCGCCTGCACGCGGATGTTGTAAAGTCTGCCGTAATTGCGAGTTGCGAACTCGTCCTCTTGGGGGTCGAGCGCAACGCCCTTTTCGTCAAAGAAGATGGCGTCGATGTCGACCGTATAGGTGATCGAGCCGTCGTCGCCTACGGTCTTGGTCCACTCGTCGCCCTCTTCGACGGTCTCCTTGTCCGCGTCGACGGTGATCGTACGCGACAGCGCGGAGCCGTTGTCGCCGTCGCCCTCTACGGGCAGCGCGGAGACGGTGTATTGCTGTACGTTCGCCGCCTGCTCGGCGGTGACGGTGAAGGTCAGTTTTTGTACGGGAAGCCCGTTCTCGTCGTGCTCCTCGAGCACGACCTTGAGCGCGTCCTCGCCGAAGTCGGCGAGCTTGTAGACGACGAATTCGTCGTCCTTGTCGCTCCACGCCGAAGTCGTATAGACAAGTCCGTCGCCCGTGGCGCGAATGTAGACGTGATATACGCCCACCTTGTCGACGCCGAAATTCGTCAACGAGACCGACGCGGTGGCCGACGTCGAAGACGTGGAGTAATGGTAGGGGTACTCCGTACCGTCCTCGCCCACCAGCTTGAGATCGTAGCCGCTCGCGCCTGTCACGGTGCTCCAGCGAATGCGCGTGCCTATCGAACTGATTTCGGGGACGGCGAGCGTCGCGCCGTTGACCAGCGAATACGCCTCGCTGTAGACGCTGTCCGAATAGACGCCTTCGGGGTCGGCGACCGCGGAGACGGAGATGTCGTATGCGCCCGTCGCGCCGTACTTTTCGGCGTCGAGAGTGTACGACGTGCCCTCGACCGCGATGTTCTCAATCAACTTGTCGTCAACCGGATTCCATACGCGCAGACTGTAAGAGACGGCGTTCTCGACCGCGTCCCAAGTGAGCACGCCGGCGTTATAGGCAGGCTTGCCGGGGGCGGCGAGCCGCTGTTTGAACGTATAGGAAATGTTGCCCGTTTTGCCGAGAGAGCCGTCCTCTGCGACCGCCGTGACGAAGATGGTATAGACGCCCGGCTCGGTGAACTCGAGTTTGTAAAAGCCGTTGTCCGACGTCCCTTCGTCCGAATAGCCTTCGCCGACGACGGTGATCGAATAACTTGCGGCGCCCTCCACTCTGTCCCAGCTGAGATCGTCGCCGCGCACGGTGATGTTGGCGGGAGCGGCGAGCGCTTCCGAACATCCGGCAAAAGCGGCGAACGCTCCGAGAGCGAGCAATACGATCAAAGTTGCGACCAAAATTCTGTTCTTCATATCATGTTCCTTTGCGATATTGCACAGTGCGCTTGCACAGTTATAAATATAATAACAAATTCCGCGCGCAATATCAAGTGTTACGGCATTATTATTTGCAAAGCCTCGATTTATCCGCAAAACAGACGGCGACTTCCCTCTTGCCCTTGACCTCGGCGCAAAAATTCTCCGCGGCGCGCGCCGCTTCTAATCGATTTTCTCCTCCCCTCTTTTGCGCGCCGACCTCCGCCGAGCGCCGGAATGCAAAGAGGCGCGGCATGGCGCCGCGCCCGAAATTGCACACATATATCCGTCTCCCTTTCGGGGGATAGAAAAACCTATCTTCCTAACTTGGTTCAGCGAGCGGACTTGTCGTCGTCTTCCAGACCGAGCATATAATCGGTGGTCTTGCCGAACAGATTTGCCAGGTCGATCAACGCCTGATAGCTGGGCTCTTTGAGTCCGCGCTCCCAATTGCTGATGGACACCTGGGACACCTGCATGTACTTGGCGACGTACACCTGATTGTACCCGTGAGCAAGTCTCTGCTCTTTTAATCTCTCTGCGAATTTCATTTGTTTGCCTCCTGTTATTGTATTCCGACGTCAGTCGGTCGTTTGCCATTTTTTCATCACATCGCCGTCCGCGAGGCTCATCGCCGCCTCCAAGATCGCGTTCTTGTCGATCAAAGCGCCCGTCTCCTCGGCGTATGCGTCGATGTATTCGCCCATATCGTTGACGATGCCCGTCATGTCGATATGAAAGCCGTCCAGCACCCTCTTTACGAACGGATATGCCGCATAGCATCCCCCTACAGC
>CABKMX010000130.1 GCA_902373595.1 uncultured Christensenellaceae bacterium | reverse complement strand
GCCGCGTCAATCTCTTCGGCGGGATGATAGAGGTCGGGCTCGACCTTGGGCTTGCCAACCTGCTTTTGGATGTCCTCGATGAACGCGACGATCTTCTTGATCTCTTCGTGACCGAACAAAATCGCGCCAATCATCTCCTCTTCGGTCAGCTCGTTGGCGCCGGCTTCGACCATCAAAATCGCCTCTTTGGTGCCGCTGAGAGACAGGTGCAGTCTGCTCCTGTCGCGCTGCTCGGAGTTGGGGTTGATCACATATTGACCGTCGACATAGCCGACGACGACCGAACCGGTCGGGCCTGCCCACGGAATGTCCGAAATGGTCAATGCGACAGAACTTCCAATCATCGCATACACTTCGGGCGGAATGTCGGTGTCGACCGAAAGGCAGGTCGCGACGACCGCGACGTCATTGTAGAAGCCCTTGGGGAACAGCGGACGAAGCGGTCTGTCGATCAGTCTCGACGTCAGGATCGCCTTGTCGCTGGGTCTGCCCTCGCGCTTTTTGAAACCGCCGGGGATCTTGCCGACGGAGTACATCTTCTCCTCAAAGTCTACGCCGAGAGGGAAAAAGTCGATGCCCTCGCGCGGAGCCTTCGCCATCGTCGCGTTGACCATGACGGCGGTGTCGCCGCATCTGACCAAGCAGCTGCCGTTGGCCTGTTCGCAGTAAGCGCCGATCTCTACGGTCACTTCCCTGCCGCCGATGACGGTGGAAAAAATCTTTCTTTCCATTACTAACCTCCAAAATTAGTGCTTGTATATAACTTGTATTGTGTTATCTCGTTTGTGCGGCGCCTGCCGCTTTACGCAAAAAAATCGGGTCGCCGAAATGACGACCCGATCGCCTGTTATTTTCTCAATCCGAGTTTCGCAATCAGCGAACGATAGCGCTCGATGTCGCTCTCTTTGAGATAGTTGAGCAGGTTGCGTCTCTTGCCGACCATCTGCTTGAGACCTCTCATGCTGTGGAAGTCCTTCTTGTGAACGGCAAAGTGCTCGTTGAGCTGCTCAATCCTTGCGGTGAGCAATGCAATCTGAACTTCGGGCGAACCGGTGTCGCCTTCGTGCTGTGCGTACTGAGCAATAATCTGCTCTTTTGTCAAACCTTTTTCCATTGTTTAGCCTCCGTTCGTTGGAAAATATTTTGTCCGTCGTCTCAGAGCGCCGTCGGAGATTCGAGCGTCCGAGCCGCGGTTCGTGACATATATTACCATAATGCGCGCAAAATGGCAAACATTTTTTACCCCTTTACGAAAATTATTTGTCCGCCCTCACCCCGCGCCGCCTCTCGCAGTCGGCGAAAAACTCTCTCCTCTTGCGCCATACCTCTTCGCCGCGCGTCAGATAGACGTCCAAACCCTTGGGGTCGGCATATCTCTCGACCCTGCCGGCTTCGCGGTCGACGAACTTCGAAATTCCGCCGGCGCCGCATGCAATGATGGTCGTAGTCTCTTCCATGATGTCGACGTTGTAGACGCACTGCTTGTCGGGCTTGCAATAGCCGACGTTCTCCAAATTGCCGCTCATGTACTTTTGGCGATACATATAGTACGGCACATACCCCGCGCCCTTGATTGCGCCGTAGGCGTAGTCGACCATCGCCGCGGCGTCGCTCTCGGACGTGTTGTCATAGCCGCCGAGTTTGAGCGCCGAGCCCTTTTTGAGCGCAAGAGTGTGCACGGTGACGTTTTCGGGGTCGAGCGCGATCACGCCGTCAACGGACGCCGCAAACATCTCGGGAGTCTCGCCGGGAAGCATCGCGATGAGATCGACGTTGACGTCAAAGTCAAACTTGCGCGCAAGCTCGTACTTGGCGAAAAACTCATCCACCGTGTGTCTGCGCCCTATCGCGTCGAGGGTGTTTTGATTGAGGGTCTGCGGATTGACCGAGATCCGAGTGACACCCGTTTTGTCCATAATTTTAAGCTTTGGCAAAGTGATCGTATCGGGTCGCCCCGCCTCGACGGTGAACTCTCTTGCCGGCAGCTTTGACAGCGCATCCATCACCTCTTCGAACTGCTCGTCGGGGAGAGACGTCGGCGTGCCTCCGCCTACATATATGCATCTCAATAAATAGCCCGACTCGTGTATCAGCCTTGCTGCGTCCTCTATCTCTTCGCGCAAAAGTGACGCGTACCTCGGCACCTGCTTTTGCACTTTGTTCAGCTCTGCGGAGATGAACGAACAATACGCGCACCTGCTCGTGCAGATGGGGATGTTGACGAACAGGTCGACCTCTTTTGCGCCGCTTTGATAGACGGGTTTTTGAGCGTCTACGATCTCCTTAATGAGCGCCCTCTTGGCGGGCGAGACAAACAGCGCCTCCATCTCCCTGTCCGCGTCTTTGCCCTTTGTCTCAAACTCGTGCCAAAGCTTTGTCGGACGTATCCCGGTCAGCGATCCGTACGGCTCGTCGATGTTGAGCGCGTCGGACACAAACTTGTAGACCGCAGACTTGGCGATCCGCTTGATTTGAGCAATTTTAGCTATATTATCTCTGAATTGCTCTAACTTTTGCACTATTTCATAAGACTTTGCGTCTAATAATACACATTTGACGACGACTTTGACAAAGCCGTTTTGGTCGTCGACATCGACTTCGACGTCGAATATCTCCCCGTCTTTGTCCAATTCGAGCCTGTCGCGGAAGAGTTTGATCTCGTCCTCGAACTCGGTGAAAAAGCGCTCCTCGTTTGTGCGGAGCGCGACTTTGAGCCTCTTTTGCGTCGCTTCGTTCATCTCTCGTCACCGTCCGTCGATATGGGATTGTACATGCGCTCGCGATCGAGCGAAGTCGCCTGTCCGTGCCCCGGCAGCACCACTCTGTCGCCGTCCAATCCGAACAGCTTCTCGATCGACTTTTTGAGCGTTTCGAAATCACCTCGATAGCCGTCGCATCTGCCGTAACTGTCTCTCATCAAGGTGTCGCCGACAAAGAGAGTGTCGCCGAAGTCATAGCACACACCGCCCTCGCTGTGACCGGGCGTCCACAACACATCGCACTCCCCCACCGACAGCGAAAGCCGCTCGCCGCCCTTCAGTCTGACATCCGGTTCAAAGCCTCCCACTGCGTCCATACCGAACTCGGCGGAGAAGTTGAGGTGCGGTTCGTCGATCATCACGACATCCGATTCGTGCATAAAAATTTTGGCGTTCGTCTCGCGCGCGAGGTCTGCCGCTCCGCAGATATGATCGAAGTGCCCGTGCGTGATCAAGATCTCTTTGAGCCTGTAACCGGACGCCTCGAGAGCGCCCGCGATCGCCAGACCTTCCGCGCCGGGGTCGACCGCCGCGGCAGCTTTTGTCTCCTCGTCCGTGAGGATATAACAATTGGTCCCGACGGGACCGACTACAAGCCTTGCTATCTTCATATCACTTCTCCACCACCATCGTCACCGGTCCGTCAAGCGACGTGTCGATGTGCATATGCTCGCCGAACGCTCCGGGCGCGACCTTGCCGAGGTGCTCTTCAAATCTCTTCAATGCGTGATCGTAAAGCGGCTTTGCGACGTCGTAATGCGCCGAATGCGAAAAGTCGGGGCGACGCCCGCTCGCCGGGTTGCCGTAAAGCGTAAAGT
>CABKMX010000129.1 GCA_902373595.1 uncultured Christensenellaceae bacterium | reverse complement strand
GCGCCTCTCTTCCTATATATAATAAGCTAAACAATTATTATAGAATATTACAACGGCAGTTCGCCGAACGAGAAGATTGCCGACACTATATATCCGAAAGCGACGGAAACCGCGAACATCGCGCCGAAGATTGCCGCGCTGCGTTTGAGATGGGCCTTGTCTTTGAACAACACCGCAAAGCCGATACCGGCATTCATCAACAGCCCGCCCAACGTCGCTCCGAAACCTAAACCGCCCAAGAGATAGAGATTGCTGATCACGACCGACGACGCGCAATTCGGAATCGCCCCGACAACCACTGCGACGAGCGGCGCGACGTATTTGTTGGCGGACAAAAATCCTATCAACGCGTCCTCTCCCACCGCGGCAATCAACGTCCCGAATAATATGTTTACGACAAGGACGTACGCAAAGATCTTGAGACTGTGCACGAGAGGATGCACCAGGTATTGGCTCACGCGCCTTTTCGTCCTCTCGGCTTTGCTCTCTTGCGGCTTTGAACGGTCGTCGTTTTCTTCACTTTTTTCGTCTCCGTGTTCGTCATCGCAATGTTCATGTTCATGCTCGGAATGCGGCGAAGTGCCGTAATCGGGGATGTCTCCTCCGCTCTCGATGCTGTGCGAACAGCAGCCCAAATGCACCTCGGGCACATGTCCGCACTCGGCATTGTGCGCCTCGACCTCGCGGCGACCGCGCACGCAGATTGCATCGGCTGCATAGCCCACAATCAAGCCTATCGCGAACTTGAACGCCAGCAGCGGCAAGATGTGAAGCGCCTTGTCGGGATCGGCGAGAAATATCGGAAGCGCCTCGTCGGAAGTAGCCAAATATACGCCCATCAACGTGCCGACGGTGATGTGCCTCTTTTGATAGAGGTCGGTCGCGACAACGCTGAATCCGCATTGCGGAAACAGTCCGACCGACACGCCGACGAGCGGCGCGACACGTCCGCTCAACTTGACCTTGCCGGCAAGGCGCGGTTCGAGCAGCGCTATCAAAATTGTGATCGGAAGCAGCACCGCCAGCACCCTTGCGCTGTCGACGGCCGCATCTTTCAACACATCCCAAAACATATCCATTTTCTCGCCTTTTGCATCGAAAAGCGGCGCACGTTGGCGCCGCTCGCGTCGATATCCGTTTGTCTTACCACCACGAAGTGTCGAACTTCTCCGCCACCTTGAGGTCGTTGAATTGATAGCCGGAAATCACAAAGTTGCCCTTTTGATCGATTACGGACAGGGTCGTACCGTTCTTGACAAGAGCATACCCCATCGTGAAATCGGTGACCTTGTCGAACACCAATTGTGTGTCGCCGCTCGTGAGTACGTCGCCGTGCGTGTCGATGAACGACCACAGATTGTTCTTCTTGACCGCCGCGTAGCCGTCGCAGAAATCCCTGACCTGCTGATAGGGTGCGGAATCCTGACCGGCAAGAGCCTTGTCGTTGCGATCGATGAAATACTCGTTGCTGCCCTTTCGCACCCGTGCGAAGCCGTCGACGAACGTCCCGACCTCGTCGTAGGTCGCCGAGATCTGCATATCGCCGCGCGTGTTCATGAAGCCGTACTTGCCGCCGATATAGACGGGCGCGAGCTTGACCTCGTCGCCGAACTCCCCGACCGGGATCGCGCCGGACGTGTCCGCAACGATGCGTATCTCGCCGCGGCGGTCGCCGCCGTCGTCGATCAGATACCAATAGTCCTCGATGATGCCTTCCTCGTTCTCTTCGACGACGTTGACGAACGCGACGCCGTGCTTGAACTCGGTCACGTTGTCGAACCGACAGTCGATCACTATGCGCCCCGACTCGTTGGCGTAGCCCCACTTGTAGACGGGATAGCCGCTCACCGGATCGGTGCCGACGCGCTGCTGCACCGGCGTCAGACCGCTGTTGTAGAGCTGCATCTCCTCGACGTCGTTGACGGTAATCTTGAACGGCGCGGTGACGAGCAGCATCAGCAAAATGACGACGATCGTCGCCAACACGGCAATGATGTATCGATCGGGGACCCTCTTTTTGAAAATCTTCTCGATCACGAAATTAATGCCGTTCGCCATGGCGTTGAACGCGGCGACTATGTACGACCACACCTTGATCCAAAACCTGTCGAAACCGTTGAGTTTTTTGACGCCCTCGGCAGTCTCTCCTATGCGGATCACGCCGTCGACAGGCGCACCCTCCTCTTCGGACGGCACGGCGACGGGAGCGGCGCTCTCTTCCGCAACTTCGGGCGCTGCGACCGCAGGCACGTCGTCGACGGGTGCCGGCCCCCTCTCTTCGTCGGGGATCAGCGTGACCGCCTGTTCGGGTTGCGCGATGTCTTGCGCTCTTTCGTTTTTCTTCTTTTTGGGCATATCCTTATCCGCCTATACCTGTATAGTTTATATTATAGCAGATAGCGCAAAATTTTCAAGTATTTTGAAAGGATATGCTCAAATTCGCACGGGCGCGAAAATTTTTTTAATTTTCCTCTGTTTTCAATTCTCCGTCATACTTTCCGTATGTCCGAAAGTTAAGCGTCTTGCCGCATGAGACAAAGATGTTGTCCTCTATTCTGCCGCTCAATGCGGCGTTGCCGCACACCTCCGGCAACGCCACGTCGGCTTCTATCGCAACTTCGCACTCGGCGAAGACATTGTTGAACACTTCTGCGCGTCCGTCCGACGGAGAGATCGAAACCGCCGTCGCAAACCCCGAAAATACGCACTCGTCAAGGATAAGCGACTCAAATCCCCTTCTTGCCGCACACGCCGCCGACGCCTCTTGCGCCCGGTCGCATTTGAACGTGCAGCCTTCGGCGGCAAAGCTTGCGCCTTCGCCCGTCTCGACGCATATTCCGTCGTCACTCGAGGCAAACGCAACACTCTTCGCACACAGCGATCCGCCGTCCTCTATCTTTACGCCGCACAGCTCCGCGCCGCCTATCGATTCGATTGTCAAATCGCAGTTAACGTACACGGGCACCAAAAATTTTCCGTTCAGCGCAAGTGATATCGGAACCTCTGACGACGCCGCCGAAGCCAACGCCTCTTCGCCGTCTTCGTCGCTTGAAAAGACGATTGCGTCGTATACGGTCAGCTCGAGCGACGTCTCTTGCATCGCCTTTTTCGACCGCGCAAAAATCGTGACCTCGCCTGCTTTCAGCGCTGTGACGACACCCTCTTCGTCCACACTTGCGACCGACTCGTCCGAGCTTGAAAACGTCACGTCATCGAGCGAGCCTTCGGGCTTTACTTTGACATAATACCTTCTCGACTCCCCTGCCTCCATAAAGTCAAACGAGCAATTGAATTCGAGCCGCTTGCTCAACTCCCCGTCCGTGAGAGGCGGTATCTCCGCGCATGCGCTCAACAGCGATATCGCCACCGCGGCGACGACCGCAATCGCGATTGTTTGCCTCAACTTGTTCATCCGACGCTCCTCCGTCATCATTCTCGGTCTAGTGTGCATTAATCGGATAAAAATATTGTAAAAACAATTGAAAACGCGCGCCGCATATGATATAATTAATCAAACGGCAAACACCGCTCGAGCGACGTCTCTTGCATCGCCTTTTTCGACCGCGCAAAAATCGTGAC
>CABKMX010000128.1 GCA_902373595.1 uncultured Christensenellaceae bacterium | reverse complement strand
GGGTGGCATCGAACAGGGAACCGAAGCGCATGCCGATGACGTCGGAGGAGACGATCTCGTCGGTGTTGTAGCCGAAGGACTCGGTCGCCTCGGACTTCATAGCCTCGTTGATGCCCTCTTTGGTGACATCCTTGCCCTTGACAACGGCGACGAGGATGGTGGTGGAACCGGTCGCGGTCGGGACGCGCTGAGCGGAGCCGATCAGCTTGCCGTTGAGTTCGGGGATGACGAGACCGATCGCCTTAGCGGCGCCGGTGCTGTTGGGAACGATGTTCTGCGCGCCGGCTCTGGACCTTCTGAGGTCGCCCTTGCGCTGCGGACCGTCGAGAATCATTTGGTCGCCGGTGTAGGCGTGGACGGTGGTCATGATGCCGCTGACGACGGGAGCGTAGTCGTTGAGAGCCTTAGCCATCGGAGCGAGGCAGTTGGTGGTGCAGGACGCAGCGGAGATGATGGTGTCCTCCGGCTTGAGCGTCTTGTGGTTGACGTTGTAGACGATGGTGGGAAGATCGTTGCCCGCGGGAGCGGAGATGACGACCTTGCGCGCGCCGGCGTCGATGTGAGCCTGCGCCTTCGCCTTGCTGGTGTAGAAGCCGGTGCACTCGAGCACGACGTCGACCTTGAGCTCCTTCCACGGGAGGTCGGAAGCCTTGGGCATAGCGTAGATGGTGATCTCCTTGCCGTCGACGGTGATGCTGCCGGGGGTGACGACGGTCTTGCCGTCCTCAGCCATGACGGCGTCCTTGTAGGTCACCTCGTGACCCATAGCGACGTAGTTGCCCTGCATGGTGTCGTACTTGAGAAGATGAGCGAGCATCTTGGGGCTGGTGAGGTCGTTGATAGCGACGACTTCGTAACCTTCGGCGCCGAACATCTGTCTGAACGCAAGTCTGCCGATGCGGCCGAAGCCGTTGATAGCTACTCTGACATTTGCCATAATATATAGTCCTCCAAAAATAATTCCGTATTGTCCCTTTTCGGGTTCGCAATAATTTTAACAATTATCGCGCGATTTTGCAACCGATTTATATCAATTTTTTGCCTTTTGCGCTTTTGGCGCCGTCAACGCACCGCCTTGCCCTGTACGGGGTCGGAGATCCAATTGCGGTTGTCCGCGTCGATTGCCGCCTGTATCGCGTCCACGAGCGCGCAATTGGTGTCGCTGACGAGGATTTGAATGCTTTGGTTGTCCGAGATGCCCGTCTCGTCGAATGTCTCTTCGTCGATGACGCAATCGGAGTTGGCGATGAAGATGTTGAGGAAGTCGCCGTCCGGCTCGCAGTCCTTGAAGCAGAACGCGCCGATGGTCTCGACCGTCGTGGGAATGTTGATCATGCCCTTGACTCCTGCGAGCGCATAGGGGCGAAGCTCGACGATGTCGCTTTCAATCGCCGCGTCCATGAGGAAATAGAACGAGGTGTATCTGCTTTGGTTGTACGACGTCATGTCGGGCATATTGTTGCAAGTATCGGGGTCAAACGCTCCGATGTAGGCATAGACGACCTCCCCTGTCGCGTCGGTCAGGATGTAGTGCGTCCTGTTGACGGGAGAGCTGTTCGCGTTCGTCCCGAAGTAGGTGTACGAGGTCAATTGCACGAATTGATAGCCGGACGCCTCGCTGAGGAACTTGTTGTCGATGCCGGAGGTCACTTCGGACGCGACTCCGCCCGCAAACGCGCCGTCTCCGACGCTCGTGACCTGCTTGCCGATTGTGAACCCGGAAAGACGGTCGCAGCCGTAGAATGTCAGCTTGGCGATCTCGGTGACGCTGTCGGGCAGCATGTTGGAGTTCGCCTCGGACGGCTTGACGGTCGCAAGGCGAACGCAATTCATGAACGCGCCTTCGCCCACCGCCTCGAGGTCGCGTGTGCCGTCATCTCTCACCGCGAATTCGACGGTCGACAGACGGGAGCAGCCGCTGAACGCATACGCGGACACGGTGACCACTCCTGCCGGAATGGTGATTGAGGTGAACGACGAGTTGTCGTTGTTCTCGAACGAATATGCGCCGATATACTTGAGGCTGTCGGGAAGCGTCGTCCTGCCGAGGTTGTTGTCGCGGAACGCGCCCTCGCCGATTTTCTCAACGGTGCTGCCCTCGGCGAAAGTGAGCGAGTTGATGCTGTCGCAATTGTCGAACATGCCGTCGGGGATGTCCTTGAGACCGGTGCCGATCGTGACCGAAGTGAGATCGCCGCAGTCCTTGAACGCGTCTTCGCCGACCTCGGTGAGCGTGTTCGGAAGCACGAACTGCGACTCTCCGCTCGCGCCGCTGGTTTCAAGATTGGAACAGCCCTCGAACGCGTGCGCGCCGACCTTTTCGAGCGAAGACGGCAGCTTGACTCGCACAAGCCCGGTGCAATCCTCGAACGCGCGCTCGGGGATCTCGCTCAACGAGTCGGGCAGGCTGACGTAGGTCAACTTGGTGTTGTCCTCGAACACGCCTTCTTCGAGCTCGATCATCGTGATGTCCTCGCTGAAGATCACCTCGGTGACGGAGGTGTTGTCGAGGAAGCCCTCTTTGATGAGCGCGACGCGCCTGCCTGCAATGCGCGCAGGTATGGTCAATGTGGTGTCTTCGCCCTCATAGGCGGAAATTGTCGCGGTGTTGCCGCTCACGGAATAGACAAACCCGTCGCTGCGTCTCTCGCCGTCCGACGAGGCGTAGGTGTCGATGAAGTAACCGCCGACCGCAAAGAGTACGACCGCGATTACCGCTATCACGCAAATCAGGGCTATGTTCTGTCTTTTTGTCATAAAAACATCCTTCGTCCGTTTTGCCGCTCGGCTCGAAACCGTTCGCGGCGTTTACTATTATAACACACGGACGCGCATATTACAATAAAATTTCACGCTTTTCGCGATATCGTTCATTTTGTCCTTCCGCCGGAGCAAAGATACGAAGCGACGGCGGCGGCGACTTTGATACCGTCGACCGCGGACGAGGTGATTCCTCCGGCATATCCTGCGCCCTCTCCGCACGGCATCAAGCCCTTGATTGAGCTGTGAAAACCGTCGTCGCGCGCAATCCTGACGGGCGAGGACGACCTCGTCTCGGGAGCGGTCAAAAGCGCGGACGGGCTGTCGAAACCCTTGATTCTGCGCCCGAACACCGGCAAAGCCGCGGCTATGCCGTCCGTCACGAAGCGCGGCAATACGTCGCGAAGGTCGCAAAACGTCACCCCTCGCGGATAGGTTGGCTTGACTTCCCCGGGCGCGTTCGCTCCGCCGCCGAGCAGCGCGCCGACCGTCATGCACGCCGCGCGGTATCCGCCGCCCGCGGCGTACGCTTTCCTCTCCAAATCGCGCTGAAAGCGCATCCCGGCGAGCGCGTCGTCCGCTCCGAAATCGCCCTGCCGCACTCCGACGAGCAGCGCGCTGTTGGCGTTGGCTCCGTCGCGGCGGCTCAAACTCATGCCGTTGGTGACGACTCCGCCCTCTTCGGACGCCGCGGCGACGACATAGCCGCCCGGGCACATGCAAAAGGTGTAGCATCCCCTGCCGTCGTCCGTCTTGCACGACAGCTTGTAGTCCGCCGCCGGCAGCCTGCCGCGCGCCCTGCCGTATTGAGCGAGGTCGATGTCGC
>CABKMX010000127.1 GCA_902373595.1 uncultured Christensenellaceae bacterium | reverse complement strand
TCGACCTCGCCTTGGATCTTCTCCTCGCGCAGATGGTCGAGCAGCTTGCCGTACTCTTCCCCGAGAGGCGCGAGCCCCTGCTTGACGAGTTTGCATGCGTCTTCGTATTCCAACTCGAGCTCCGCGTCCTCGACGATCGGCACATGCAGGTCGTACATATGCAGTTCGTCCAAACCGAGCCTGTTGCGGCGCAGTTCGAGATAGCGCGACAGAAGAGGGATGTTCTTCTCCACGCACTCGACCAGCCTGTCGTAGACGGTGCGCGGCACGTCCTCTCGCGACGTCGCGCGGTCGAGGCAGCTCGCATATTTGCGCGCACGCGAATAGAACAAATCTTTTTTGACGTTGCCGCTATACAGCGCGGCGATCGTATTGACGTTGTCTTTGAACGCTCCGTGCATGCACTCGAACGCCTTTTTGCGGTCTTCCCTGACGGGCGAATGCATCTTTACGCCGTAAATGCCGTGAGTGAGCCTGACCTCTTCGCCCGTGCTGTCGACGTAGGGAGCAAACTTGATGTCGGCGTTGTCGAGCATGCGGAACGCGTCCTGCGCAGTGTCGGCGAACGAGCCCGTCATCGCGAGCAGCTTCTCTTCGCTCGGCGACAGCGTATGCCTTGCCGTGCGAATGAGCGAGCGCAGCATATAGTCATAGTCTTTGAAGTCGGGATCGGCGGCGAACTCGGCGAGTTTTGCCTCGCCCAACGCGATCAATTGCGGGGTGACGAACGAAGTGCGTTCGGACAGCCTGACCATCGCGGTCTCCGCCCTGTCGCACCTCTTTTGTGCGGCGGGATCGCCGACGTTTTCGTCGCGGCGCATCGCCGAAAAGACATAGATCCTCTCGGCGCAGAGCGACGCCTCGTCGTCGAGTTTGAGACAACGAAGCACGCTGTCGCGGTCTTTGAGCGCGCCGTCGAACGCAGCGAGCTCGTCGCCGTATTTCGCCAGCTTGGCAAACTCCTCTTCCCAGACCTCATCCGACGGGATGATGTCCTCGAGGCGCCATTTGTAACGTTGATCTATCTGTTCTCTCTTCATATCAATTGTCGTAGTTCAGCTTGAGATCGCCGAACTTGATCTTGCCCGTCTTGCGGAGCAGTTCGCACACGCCCCAGCTGATCAGCGCCGGGAGCACGAAGAACAGCACTGCCACGCAGATGACGAACAGCCACCACTCCATATGCCCCTGCGATACGCTCGCTTCAAAGGCGTCGATGATGCCTACAAAGCCGCATGTGCCCATGCCTCCGCCCGACGCGCCGCAACGCAATTTGAACGCGCATGTCGCAATCGGTCCGACGACGATACTCGCGACCGTAGGCGGCACCAACAGCCACGGATTGCGCATGATGTTGGGAATCTGCAGCATGCTCGTCCCCAAGCCCTGCGAGATGAGTCCGCTCACGCCGTTTTCCTTGAAACTCATCACCGCGAAGCCGACCATATGAGCCGCGCATCCGACGACCGCCGCTCCGCCCGCGATATACATCGCCGTCTGCTGTTCGGCGGTGCCGCTCGCGAGAATGGTGCTTGACACGGACACCCAAATCGCCGCGCTCGATGTCGGCATCGTCAAGAGTATGCCCATCGCCGCCGCGACTATTATCCCCATAAAGAAGGGAGTGATCGCCGTCGCCGCCGCGATGCCCTTGCCGAGCATGTCTATGAGCCAAATGAACGGATAGGCGACATAGGCGAACGCGAACGACGTCAAAAGGCATGTGAGCGGCACGAGCAATATGTCGAGTTTTGTCTTGCCCGAGACCAGCATCCCGAGTTCCGCCGCCGCGAGCGATGTGACATACGCGCCGATCGGATTGCCGGGAGAGCCCTTGACAATCAATGCGGCAATCGCGTCGAGCGAACCGCCCGTGAACGACTCGCCGAGAAATTGCGACGAGTACGCGCCCACAAATCCGGCGCACAGCGACGCGAACACGACCAGCTTCTTTGCGCCGAGATGGGACGCTATGCCGGCGCCTATACCGGCGCCCATGAGCACCGACGCGATGTTGCCCAACATGACGAGCATGTTGCCGAACGCGTTGTCACCGAAAAGTCCGCCGATTGTCTTGACAATCGTGCCGGCTATCAGGGTGACGAAAAGTCCTTGCGCCATGCCGGTGAACGCGTCGATGAACCAACGCTTCGCCAGCTTTTTGATGATGTCCCGAGCCTTTTGACCGGGAGTGCGAGGGGTGTTGACTACTACTGCTTCCTCTGAGGTGTTTTGCGCGTCTTCCGCAATCTTTCGATCGTCTTGCTGCATAAATCACCTTTGATGTATGTTTCCGCCCTTTCGGACGGAATTATATTATAATTAATGCGCGCGCGAATGTCAACTTTTCGCGCGTGCTTCAATATGCTTCGACAGCTTCGGCGTCGCCGAACACCACCGCCCTGCCCGACCTGATCAGATTGGGCAAGACCTCTGCGTTTTGAGTCTCGAACTCCATCGCGACGTCCAACCCCTTGAACGTGACGACATAGATCCTTTGCGGAGAATCGGTGTTGGCGTCCTTGACGCCGTAATAGACAAAGTCGACCGTCTCGCCGTCAAGCCCCAGCTCCTCGGGCGAAAGGTCGTAAGACGCATAGCCGAGCGCCGCGTACTTTTCGCGCACTTCGCCCTGCTCGCCGGTACAGGCGGTCAGACACAGACAAAGCGCCGCGACTATGACGACGGCGGCAAAAGCCCTCTTCATCAAAACACTTCCACCGCTTCGGGCGACCCCGACAGCACGAACGCGCCGTCCATCAAGACGGCAAATGTGCCCGCCTCGATCGCTTCGGCGTTGTCGGCGTTCTTGGCGTCATAATATTCCTGCGCCTTGTCCTCGTCGACGAAGAGCACGATCTCGATCTCCGCGGCGGCGACGGATCCGTCCTCGGATGCGTCGCGATGGGCGGCGAACACATATTCGACGTCCTCAGAACTGAGTCCCAAAGTATTTGCGCTGATGTTGTCGTAGACAAAGCCCGCAAGCTCGTACTTCTTCCTGACCGCGTCCTTGCCGGGCGTGCACGCGCAGAGCAGCAGCGTGAGCGCAAGTACTATCAAAACGGTTATCGTGATGACCTTGAACTTTTTCATAATTCCCCATTGACCTCTCTTTTCGGCGCCTTGCGACCGCCGTGACTATATTATAATACTTTTTGCGCGCGTTGGCAATGAAAATTTATCTCGTCAGCCAATCGGCGATGTCGATCACCCTCATGTCATCGAAAGCATGCGCTCGCCGGACACGTCTTGAAATGCTTTGCGTTGTTCGACGACGCCTTTTTGGGCATGCTTATTCCCCAAAATCAAGAATTTTTCGTTTTTTGGGAATAAAACAAAAAGTTGTCACGCGTTTTCGCTCGAATACCGCCGTGTTTGCGCTGTTTTCCGCAAACAAAAAGACGGACCGAAGCCCGTCGTTTTTGTTGGTTTTGTCCGTTATCAGAACAGAGCGAGAGCCTTTTCGGTACCGACCGCGATCGCATTGCCCTTGGTCTTGTATGCGACCTCCGCTTCCTTGAGAGAATCGATGATTTCGGAGCGAACGTCCTTGTCGGTTATCGAAACGACGATGATGGTATCGACGAGCTTGGTCGCCATGAACG
>CABKMX010000126.1 GCA_902373595.1 uncultured Christensenellaceae bacterium | reverse complement strand
GCGCGGCGGCGTGTCTTCTCGTCGCCTATCCTTGCTATCTGCGCCCACGCCTGACAGATGAGATCGAGCGCGCAATGCCCATCGCCCGTCCCAAGCCACGCGCCGTCGTCCGTAAACGCACGCGCGAATTTTTCGCCGTCGAACGTCTTTGACGCCGCATCGGCGAGTTTTTCCGCCTCTTTGAGATATCTTTGCCCCTTATCGTAACCGACCGCCGCCGCCCAATCTCGCAGCACGCGCACGGCGAACATCGTCAGCCACACGCTTTCACCCCTGCCCATTGTGCCGATTGCGTTGAGAGCGTCGTTCCAATCTCCGCAGCCTATCTTGAGCAGTCCGTGCTCGCCCTTCCGCGCAAGCGCGTGCTCGATTGCCCTTTCGCAATGTTCTCTCACCGTGCCTTCGCCGCACTCTTTCGGGGTCTCGTACCTCGCCTCGGCAACGCCGTCGAGCGGCGGCGAGCAAAGATATGCTGCGCGCTCGTCTAGCAAGGTTTTGTCCCCGGTCACCGTCACCCATCTCGCCGCAAACAGCGGCAAAAACAATTTGTCGTCCGATATCCTCGTCCGCACTCCCGTGCGCGGCGGATGCCACCAATGCATGACGTCCCCCTCGGCGTATTGATGAGCGCACACGTCGAGAAAGATTGACTTCGCCCTCTCGGGATCGGTCGGGATTATCGCGAGCGCGTCCTGCAAGATGTCACGCGCGCCGATTGCGCCGCCCGCCTGATAGTAACCGCACCGCCCGAACAGCCGCGACGAATAGATTTGAGTACACAGCCATTCGTTGAAAAAGTCGTCGAAAAGCTTGTCGCCGCTGTCAATCCTCACGCGGTTGAGAGAGCGGAAATACTTTTTCGTCGCCTCTATGCCGCTCAATACCTTGTCGAGCGATATCCCTTTCAGCGCCTCTTCGTCCTCGCTCGTCACGATTGCAAACTCACCGACGCGCTCTTTTTGCGTCTCAATCTCGAACGCAACCGCAGGATACGGCGTCTTTGCGCCGAAACATATGCCGCGCGACAATCGTGACAGGCAGGCGTCGGTCGAACACTTGAAGTTTGCGCCCACGCAAGTGAAATACATCTTTCCGCCCGTAACACAGTTGCGCGCCTCGATGACGCCGTCTCTCTCTTCGCACGCGCAAAACGCAGTGCCGTCATGTGCAGCCAGCGACGGCAAGAGCCGCCAATACGCGCGCTTTACGCTCTCTTCGCCGCCGACAGCGCGCACCGCTACCGCAGATATTTTTCCGTTATCGAAAACGCTCGTCGCGACGTCCCAGTCCACTCCGTCCACACGCGAACAAAACACCGTCGCGCCCGGTTCATGCCTGACGCAGCCGCCGTTGCAAAGCCTGTTTATCCTGACCGCGCCGCCTCCGGACAGCACATACAGCTCCTCGAGCGGCGGATCGAGCGCGGAGTCGTTGCGCCATGCGTTCAGCTTGCCGAAATAGGCGCTGCCGGACCAGCGAAAACCGCCGCCGTTCTCCGTGACGACCATTCCGCCCTCCGGCAGATTTATCACGTTGGAATAGCGTTTTTTGGGACGGCGCGTCACGACATAGCCTCCCGACGCATCGAATCCGCCGGCCCCGCACGCGGTGAGCGCGTCATGTCCTCTCCGTTCCAATCGAGGCGACTTGTACGCGGTCATTCCGCTCGCAAACTCGTCGTCGCACTTTTCACCGGCGACCACGCAAGCTCCGGCAAGCAATCCGCGCTCCGTTTCTCCGTCCGCTGATACGTCTATCATTCTTACGAACGGCAGACGCTCGAGGTCGCTCACGCCGCTCTCGGCAATCATGCGCCGACGTACCGGCGCGGCATAGACGTCCTCTTCTTTGTAGAGCAGACACATCAAAAAGTCGGCGCCGACAAGCGCGCAGGCAATACACGCCTTGACATAGGCTGCAAAGTCGGACATTCCGCCGTATCTCAACACGACGGTGCGCTTGCCCTCTTCTATCTTTGCGGCGCGCCCACGCGCGCGAAATCTCGACTTCACCGCGCGTTCGGGCATGGGCAAAAACACCGTCCTTGCCGCAAGATCGCAAAAGATACGCGCCCCCTTTTCTCCGTCGATATACTTGGCGAGCGTACCCTTGTCGCGCCCATGCGCAAGGTTTGCACCGTCTCCGAGCGCGTGTATTTTTGCGTCGAGAGACTGCCTGTCGCGCGCGCACAGCAATGTCAGCTTCAACTCCGCGCTCTGCCCGGACGGGACGCGCACCTTGCACGAAAAGCCGATGCACGGCGACATCGTCCGCCCCACGCTTGCGCATCGGACATACTTGCCTTCACCGAGCGCGCAAAAATGCGAAAAGTCGCAATCGGGCAGCACGTCGTCTCCGCCCTCTATTTTGAGCGCGACAAACATTCCCGGGGCGCCGTCTTTGGGCACGCGGCGCGCGACCAATACGCCTTCATTGCCTTCAAACGAGGTGTGGACGAACATGTCGTTGAACGCAGGGTGCGCGCGGTAGTCCTCCGCCGCCGTCAACGCGACGCGACGACAGAATACGAAAAGATATTCCTTGTCGCTCGGTCCGTCGTTGCGCACGCCGTATGTGCGCACCTCGCCGCCCACGCCCGTAGGCACGGTGACGTCGAGACGACACGCTCCGCACTCGTAACGCGCGCAGTACGGCGTAAAGATCGCCTTTGCGCCGCCGTCTTTCCTGAGCGGAGCGTATGTTGGCGAAAGCGCGGTATCCCCGTCCAAAAAAATTCCGAACGCGCCCTCGTCAAGCCGCGAATCGGCATGAAAGACGTCGACTCGCGAGTCGCAAAAACTCGCGAAGCCGCAGCCGCGCTCGTCGAGCAAAGCGCGATACTCTCCGCCGTCCGCCGCCCATACCTTTGGCATTTCGCTCGGCTTGAACTCGAGGCGATAGTCCGCGCCTTCGCGGCACGACAAAAATTTTTGGCGCATCCTCTTGACAGCCTTTGAATCAAGCTTTGGCGCGGAGAGCAGCATCTTCATCGCCGCATACGTCGGCGAGGCGGCGAAAAGCCGCTTGAGCGAACCGCGGTTCAAGACGTCGGTCAGCGCCGCCAAAATCATACCCTGGTGATGGGTCATGTGCGAATAGACGGTGTTTTCGCCGCACGAAAAATCAATCGCCTCATAAAATCCGAGCTTGCCCAAATAGCCCCCGTCTTCCAACTTTGACAGCTCGGCGAGCGCGGCGCGAGGCGAAATCGTCGCGGCAAGCGCGGAGGCATAGGGCGAAATAACCCCGAATTTGCCATCTCCCGACAGTGCGAGCAAGTCCACTCCGTGCGCGCGGTATTGATAGTTGCCCTGTTTGTCGAACGAATGGTAACCGCTCTCGCTGATTCCCCAAAAACCGTGACAGCGCGCCCTCTTCATCTTGAACAGTGCGCGGCGCGTCGAACGGTACAGCTCTCCGCTCTTGGGCGCGGAAATGAACAGCTCGGGCATCAAATACTCGAACGCGGTCCCCGACCACGACGCGAGCGTGGGCAGGAATATGCCGAGACGGCAGACGTCCAATCCGTTCCACTCGCGCGACGAACACGTCTTTGCGCAGGCTATCGCGACCGCAAGCCTCGCCTCGGACGCCATGAGGTCGTAATGCCCGTCCGGCTTGCCCGTCCTCGCGTCGAT
>CABKMX010000125.1 GCA_902373595.1 uncultured Christensenellaceae bacterium | reverse complement strand
GTGCTGCTCTTCCTCTTCATCGTGTTCATCGACGGGGCGGAGCGCCGCATCAAGGTCAACTACGCCAAGCAGGTCAAGGGCAACAAGATGTACGGCGGACAGTCGACCTACATTCCGATGAAGGTCAACGGCAGCGGCGTCATGCCCATCATCTTCGCTTCGGCGTTCATGGTGTTTCCGCAGATGATATTGTCCTTTGTACCGCAGGACAGCGGCGTCGTGACGTTCTATCTGCAACATCTCGGACCCGGCACACCGGTGTACTACATCGTGATGTTCCTGCTGATCATCTTCTTCGCATACTTCTATGCGCAGATACAGTTCAACCCGGTCGACGTTGCGCGCAACCTGCAGCAATACGGCGGCGTCATCCAGGGTGTGAGGAGCGGCAAGCCGACCAGCGATTATCTCGCAAAGATCAATCACAGGATTACGCTTTTCGGTGCGTTGTTCCTGTCGATAGTCGCGATTGTACCGACATTCCTGTTCAACCTGCTCGGAAGTCCGATAGGCATGACCAACGCGTTCAGCGCCACGGGTATGCTGATTATCGTAAGCGTCGCGCTCGAGCTCGACAAACAGCTCGAATCGCAGATCATGATGAGGCACTACAAAGGCTTCCTCAAATAAGGCGATGAAAGGGATAGTTTTATTGGGTGCGCCCGGCGCAGGCAAGGGCACACAGGCAAAATTGATAGCAAGCAGGTATGCTCTCCCGCACATCTCTACGGGAGACATCCTGCGGGCGAACATAAAGGGCGGCACGGAGCTTGGCAAACTCGCGAAGAGCTACATCGACGCGGGCAAGCTCGTTCCGGACGAAGTTGTCGTCGCGATTGTCAAAGATCGTCTTTCTCAGCCCGACTGCAAGGAGGGATTTTTGCTCGACGGCTTCCCGAGGACGGTCGTCCAAGCCGAGGCTTTGGACAAATTCGCGACGGTGACTCACGCGATCGACATCGAGGTCGACGCGGACGAAGTGATCGGGCGCATTGCAGGCAGGCGCATGTGCGCGTGCGGCGAGAGCTATCACATCTCGACTCATCCTTCACAGGTCTGCGACAAGTGCGGCGGCGCGCTCTATCAGCGCGACGACGACAAGGAAGAGACGGTCGCGGCGAGACTCAAGGTCTATGCCGAACAGACTGCTCCGCTCATCGACTATTACGCCGCAAAGGGCGTCTTGCGTTCGGTGGACGGGATGAAGAGCGTCGACGAGGTCTTCGCGGAGATAGAGAAGGTGCTTGCCTGATGGTCACGATCAAGACGGCGGAAGAGATAGCGTTGATGCGCAAGGCGAATCAAATCGTTCGCGACACGTTGTCTTTGGTCGAAGAGAAGATCAAGGCAGGCATGACGACCGCGCAGGTGGACAGGATTGTATTCGATTACATCACCAAGTGCGGCGCGGTTCCGTCCTTTCTCGGCTATGAGGGCTACCCGGCGTCGGCATGCGTGTCGATAGACGACGAGGTCGTCCACGGCATCCCCGACGCGGCGAGGCGCATCGAAGAGGGACAGATTGTCAGCGTGGACGTCGGCAGCATCTACAAGGGCTACAACGGAGACGCGGCGCGCACATTCGCAATAGGCGAGATAAGCGCCGAGAAGAGGCGATTGATCGACGTGACCAAGCAGAGCTTTTTCGAGGGCGTGAAGGTGCTCAAAGCCGGCGTGAGATTGGGCGATTTGGGGCATGCGATTCAAAGCTATGTCGAATCCAACGGGTTTTCGGTGGTCAGGGCGCTGTGCGGACACGGCATCGGCACCGATATGCACGAAGATCCCGAGGTGCTCAATTTCGGCAAGCCGGGTCACGGACTCAGGCTCAAGGCGGGCATGACGATTGCGATAGAGCCGATGGTCAATGCCGGCACCTATCAGGTGTATATGCTGGACAACGGCTGGACGGTCGTGACCGCGGACGGCAGACCGTCCGCTCATTACGAGAATACGGTCGCGATCACCGAAGACGGCGTGGAGATACTCTCGCTATGAAGAAGTCCAAGCAGAGGCTCGAGGTCGGCGACGTCGCCGTATCGAGGGCGGGGCACGACGCAGGCAGATACTATTTGGTCGTTGCGGAGACGGGCGAAGATTTCGTCTTGGTATGCGACGGCAGGTACCGCAAGACGGACGACCCCAAGGTCAAGAGACGCAAGCATCTCGTCTTTGTCGCAAAGGCAGGGGCGGACATCGGAGCGGATGACAAGGCGATCGCCGCCGCGCTCCGACAATACAGCTCATCGGAGGAGTAATGTCAAAGGAAGACTTGATCGAAGCAGAGGGAGCGGTCATAGAGGTGCTCCCGAACACCAGGTTCCGGATAAGGCTGACCAACGGTCACGAGATTATCGCCTATCTGTCCGGCAAACTTCGCAAGAACTACATAAAGATCCTCGAAGGGGACACCGTGAGGGTCGAAATCAGCCCGTACGATCTTACCAAAGGCAGGATTGTGTGGCGCAACAAGAATTGATAACAACTCGGAGGAACAAAAATGAAAGTCAGACCTTCTGTAAAACCCATTTGCGACAAGTGCAGGGTCATCAAGAGAGACGGCAAAGTGATGGTCATCTGCTCCAAGTACAAAAAGCATAAGCAGAGACAGGGCTAAAAAACAGCTCTCATTTGGTTGCCATTATGTCGCAAATGTGATATAATGCACAAGCTAAAAGTCTATTACACGAGAGGGAGCGGCTGGACAGGCGGCCTCATTCTACCTACTACGGGCAGTCTGTTTTCCCGGATCGTCTAATAAAAAACATCGGAGGTATATCAATGGCTCGTATTGCCGGCGTGGATTTACCGCGCGAAAAGAGAGTGGAAATCGGTCTCACCTATATCTATGGTATAGGCAGGGTCACTTCCAACAAGATCCTTGCGGCTACCGGGATCGATCCGGACACCCGCGTCAGAGATCTTACGGAAGACCAGGTAGGAAAGATCCGTGAGTACATCGACCACAACCTGAGCGTCGAAGGCGATCTCAAGAGAGAGGTCAAGCTCAACATCAAGAGATTGACCGAGATCGGATGCTACAGAGGCATCAGACACCGCAAGGGACTGCCCGTCAGAGGACAGAACACCAAGCAGAACGCTCGCACAAGAAAAGGACCGAAAAAGACGGTCAGCCGCAAAAAGAAGTAAGGAGCATAGGTTATGGCAGTCAAGAAAAACGTTACGACAAAGAAGCGCAATGTCAACAAGCGTCGTGTCGAGAACGGAGCGGCGCATATCCACGCTTCCTTCAATAACACGATCGTTACGATTACCGATCTGCAGGGCAACGCCATCAGTTGGTCCAGCAGCGGCAAACTCAAATTGAGAGGCTCCAAAAAGTCCACCGCGTTTGCGGCGCAGCTCGTGTCCGAGGACGCGGCGAAGGTCGCTTACGACAGCGGTTTGAGGACTGTGGAAGTCTATGTCAAAGGCCCCGGCGCAGGACGCGAGTCCGCAATCAGAGCGCTCGAGGCAGTGGGACTCAAGGTCACGCTCATCAAAGACGTGTCCCCCATCCCCCACAACGGATGCCGTCCGCCCAAGCGCAGAAGGCTTTGATCGGGAGGTAATATATGGCAAGATACAGAGGACCAGTCGTCAAGAGATGCAGGGCTTTGGGCATTACTCCCGCGGAGCTGGGACAGAGCAAGACGTCCAACAGGTTCACCAAGGAGACCAAGGTGTCGCGCAAGAAGGCGAGCGACTACTCGATGCAGCTCAAAGAGAAGCAAA
>CABKMX010000124.1 GCA_902373595.1 uncultured Christensenellaceae bacterium | reverse complement strand
GATAACGCCATAGGCATCAGGCTCTTCTTCGTTCAATGCGGCATGTTGCTTTTCGGCGTCTATGACTTTGACTCCGTCGATAAATTGAACGCCGCTGACCTCTTGAGCCACGGTGAACTTGAATGTCTTTGCGTCGGGGTATTCTTCGAGATATGCGCCGTTGCGAAGCTCAATCACAACGAAGCCCGTCTTGGGCCAGCCGGACTGGGGCGGATTGAGATAGAGAACGTCTTGATTGCCCGAGCCGGGTACCGGTTTGTAATCGCTGATTGTGCTCTTGCCGGTAGACGTCTCGACATACACTTCAAAATCGGAAATTCCGCCGATAACCTTGAACACCTTTTGAGCGGAAAGACCGTTTGCGTATGCGACAGCGCCGTCAACGGTGGAGCTGCTGCTGCCTCCGTTGTTCATACCGGTGTCGCCGGTGGGACCGTCACCGCCGCCGGTGGTGTCGGTTGTGCCGGGATCGACCGGTTTTTCGGTCCTATCGTCGGCACATGCCACAAACATCGACAATGCCATAGCAAACACGAGAACGAGCGCTATGCAAAGCAGAAGTCTGTTTCTCCTCATAACCATTTCCTCCGAAATCGTTTTCAACCACACGCGCATACGTCGCGCATAATTGTTCTATTACATAATATCACGACAAGTGACGTAATTCAATAGTTGGAATGTAAAATTTATGTAAAATTTTTTAAGTCGGCGAATATTACGGGACAAATATGGCAATTTTGGGCATTATCTCGAAAAATATACGTTTTACAAAAATTTTTCGGCGCAAAGTCTTGACAGACTTCACATATCCGTTTTGTCCATAATTTTTGATGTTTTTACGCCGCTTTGTGCATAATTTTAGGTGCTGTTTTTTGTCCGCGTTTTTTACAAAAAGCCTTGCAACTTAAAGGTTATTTTAAGGTTGAAACGATGATTTTTTGCGGCATATTTTCGTCAAAATTCCAAACATGCGCGCATGTCCGATCTTCTTTTGCAACCGCTCCTCTTTCCCTTCGCTCCGTCGGACAATTCGCCTCGCCGCACACAACGACAGACTTTGCCGTTCATAGATTCGCTTGCAGACTCAATCGGATGCAACGTCCGTAAGCCGTCAATACACGCCTCTCGAAAATACTTGCGGCTTTCAACCTCAAGCCGTACGGCGCGCCGAGTCGCCGTGCAAATATTTTCGCCCAAACACTAACAACGCGTTAAAAATGCCGCTCCGACAATGCGTGCCGTAACGATTGCGTCATTGCAGATTGCGCGTTTGGCAAGAAGTCGGCTCAAACAAGATTAGCAAGTCTCTGCCCGTGCACGGGCGTGCGCGACAAAGACGGGCGCGCGTACGCGCCAAAAAGAATCAATATTATATATATGATGTCAAATGTGTGTTTGGGGACGATATTTTGCGCTAAAAAGCGCGGAAAATGTGCGTTTTACCGCGCAAAGACGTTCGTTTTGCCTCTTTTTCGCAAAACAGGGATAACTCTCGATACTTGCCGAAACTTCGCAAGCGCGTCCGCTCCCGCACTCAAAACGGCGCAAAAGGGGCAAAAAAGCGACGGCGATCGCTTTGCTTGCGATCGCCGCCATAAACTTCAACGCCGAAACTTCAACTTTGAGCGCTCCCCTTCAGCGCCGCGGCGAGCGCGTCCGCGGCTTCGGCGGCGCGCGTCGCGTCTTCGCACTCGGCAAGAATCCTTACCAAAGGCTCTGTGCCCGAAGGGCGAATCACTATGCGGCAATCGGGACGGCTTGCGCGTATATCGCGCTCTGCGGCACGAAAAGGTTCGCTTTCCATCGCCCTCGCGTCGACAGACACGTTGATTAAACATTGCGGAAAATCTCGCGCGACGTCGAGTTCGGCAAGTCCTTTGCCGCTCTTTTGCATGACGTTGCACAGCGCAAGCGCGGTTGCGATGCCGTCGCCGGTCGGCAAGATGTCGGTCATGATGACGTGCCCCGCCTGCTCACCGCCCAAATTGTAACCCTCGCGCAGCATCTCGTCCAGCACATGCTTGTCACCGACGGCGGTGCGCACGAGGGATATATCTCTGTCTTTGAGGTGACGTTCCACTCCGGTATTGGTCATCACCGTGCCGACGACCGTATCATGCATCAGCCGTCCGCTTTTGTGCATAAAATCGGCGAGCATCGCAAGGATATGATCGCCGTCGACGATTGCTCCGTCCGGACGCAATGCAATCACTCTGTCCGCGTCGCCGTCGAACGCGAAAACCGCGTCAAAGCGCGCCGCCCTGCCGGCGAGAAGGCGGGCGTGCAGCGCGCCGCAACGCTCGTTGATATGCGCTCCGTCGCCGTCCGCATTGATTGCGGTTACGTGCGCGCCGGCGGTCTCGAATGCCGCCTTTGCGACGGCGCACGCCGCGCCGTGGGCGCAATCGAGCAGCACTCTCATTCCGCAAAGATTTCGCTCTTCGGCGACAAACGCGGCATAGCTCTCCGCCGCATATGGCGCGCGCAACACCCTGCCTCCGCCGATCGGCGAAGTCGTCTTTGCCGCTTCGAGCGCGCGCTCATCGCCCTCGGACAATTTGAGTCCGCCCTTGCCGAACACCTTGAGCCCGTTATATTCGGCAGGATTGTGCGACGCGCTGACGACCACGCCGTATTCGGCGCCGTAGCGCGAAGTCATATACGCGACGCCGGCGGTAGGCATGACGCCGACGTCGACCGCTATCCCTCCGTATGCGGCGAGCGCGTCGCAAAATGCGTCGGACAAAGCCTCGCCCGACGGACGAGTATCTCTGCCGACCACAGCCATACAGCCCGGCTGCCGCGCGCACAATGCCGCCGCAAGCTCGCGCGCAGTGTCTTCGCCGAGCCGATCGGGATATCTCCCTCTGATGCCGTCCGTACCGAATTTCAACAAAATCTCCCCCTTGCCCTGCCGGGCTTGACGACCTGTCTGACCCTGCCGATCACCAAGTCGTCTTTGCCGACGTCGTCGGTCACCGTCGTGCCGGCGGCGATGTAACAACCGTCTTTTATCGACACGGGTGCGATAATATTGCAATTGCTGCCTATGAAACAGCGATCGCCGACGACGGTGCGGTTTTTGCGCTTGCCGTCATAGTTGACAAAGACGACTCCGCAGCCGATGTTGCACCCTTTGCCTATCTCGCAATCGCCGACATAGGTCAAATGCGCGACCTTGGTGCCCTCGCCGACGCGCGCATTCTTGACCTCGACAAAGTCGCCGATGCGGCAGCCGTCCGCGATGTCCGCGCCCTTGCGCAAATAGGCGAACGGACCGACCGTGCAATCTTCTCCCACCTTCGCGCCCGTCAATACGGACGCGGTCACCTCGGTGCGCGCGCCGATGACGCTGTCTTCGATGATACACCCGGGGCGTATCACCGCTCCCTCTCCGATCACGCTCCGCCCCTCGATGGTCACCCCCGGCGCAATCTTAGCGCCCTGCGCGACCTGCGCGAGCGGCGAGATGTAGACATTCTCCCTCTTTCCTTGCATATTGCCCTCAATGTTTGTAGTATATGCGCCGCGCTTGATTTTTGCGCAAAAGTGCGCTACAATATCCGCGAGGTGAAATATGAAAGAGATCAAACCGCAACAAATGAGCCGCAACGTCTTTGACGCAATCGGCAAAGATTGGATGCTCGTCGCCGCCGAGGCGGACGGACGCGCCAACGCAATGACCGCGTCTTGGGGCGGCATGGGCGTATTGTGGAACAAATGCGTCGCGTTTGTCTTCATCCGCCCGCAGCGCTTCACAAAGACATTAATCGACAAGTCGGACACCTTGTCGCTGTCCTTCTT
>CABKMX010000123.1 GCA_902373595.1 uncultured Christensenellaceae bacterium | reverse complement strand
CCTCGACAAGGGCGCGAAGATTGGTAATCTCCGCACCTTTGACATCCAATACACCCGCTCGATCCTCGACCCCGAAGACAATTTCGGCAAGCTTTTCCGTCATCTCCATACTGTCGTACGGGATTGAGCCGTCATTTTTGAAGATGATCGCCAATTGCGAGACCAGCAACGGGTTGGTCTTGATCTCTTTGTCCAACTTTTGAATTTTGTAGAAAAAATCATCGCCGTCAAACCCAAAGACTTGACCCAAACTTGCGCAAAGATTCTCTATTTGATCGTCGTTGAGCGGCTGCAATTCAAAGGATCGAAGCCTCGATTTGACATCGGTCGAATCGTTGGCGAACCGGTCGGCGTCGTCCTTGTTGCGCGAAGTGAAAATGAGTTGAGTCCTGCGGCCGTCCGCCTTCGCTCGGCAAAATTCGCCTATCTTTTGAAAAAATAGGTCGGTCGTTGCCGTGGTCGGGACTTCGTCCAAGCCGTCAAAGACGACAAGGCGGTCCCTGCCGCTCCACAATCGCTCAAAGTGCTTGTCGGTGAACGCGGCGTTTTGGACGCCGCTCGCGACGTTTTCGCAAAGATAGCCATAGACTGTCTTGCCGCTGCGCCAAAGGTCGGAACAGCGCACGACGACCGTCAACACCTCGGGGGCGGCGGCGCGCCGCAATTGCTTGATGTACTCCGTCTTGCCCATACCGGAAGGACCGTACACGAGCAACAGGTCGCCGCTCGCAAGCAATTCCTTCGCGGAAAGCTCGTTGCCGCCGCTACCCTTCACGTTGCGCTCGACGTAGATTTTGTCATAGTCAACGGACGTGTTGCCCTGCTGCCGATCGACAAAGAAGGACAGCAAGCCCATCTTTTTCTCGCTCGCCTCGCATGCGGCTTTGTAGATCTCAAAGGTGCGCCCGAGCAACAAATTGGTGACCTTGGTCGCAAGATCTTCGAGCGCCTCTTGCGTGACTTCTTCGCCGAAAAATACGGCGCTGTTGTAGTTGTCTGCAAGCAAAGACTCGCCGTTCTCACCGAACGTCTCGAGATTGTAAACCGCTTGGTTTGGACAAAACGTAACCAATCGATTTGAAAAATTCTCGCCGAAAGCCTTCACTATCTCTTGCAATTCCGTCTTTTGATATGTGCTGCTTTTGATCGAGTTCTCGGTCAAGATTAACACCGCAATGTGCGAAATCGTCGCAGCCTGCTTGCTCCACTCAAAATAGTTGCCTGCGCAATCGATTTGGGAATCGGTGCATGTCAATTCCTTGTCTTCCAAATGCGCCTTGACGGCGTCCTTGATCGCCTTGTCCTTGCCCGTCCAGCTGATAAAGACGTCTTTGGTTATGATATCGGTGCGTGTGTCGCTCATAATTCACCTCTCCTCACCATTATAACTTAAAATTGATTTGAACGCAAGGATTGACACAACTTCCGCGCCCGGGACTGTTCCGTACCGCCTCGGATGGCTTCATTCCGCAATCTCCGCATTTATCAATTTTGCGCCTTGCGCGATGTTGTCGCGGCGCACCTTTACGGGTTTGTCCGATCCGAACTCTATTATCTTGCCGTTCTTCCAAGCAAACGAGATGTGCGCGCCGTTGACGGCAAGCCCTCTCATTTTCCCCGAAGGCAAGATCTTGGGCAGCGCCGGAAGCAATGTCAGCACTCCGCCGTCCGACGTGACAAGCGTTTCGTTTATTCCTGCGGCAAAACCCAGGTTGCCGTCTATTTGAAAATAGCACGGAGGATGAAAACCGAAGAAGTTGGGCAAAAGCGAGCGCGAAGTAAAACTCCCGATCTCCCTGTCCGCCGCCGCGCCGTCGCAAAATCTGCCGGCAAGGCATATCGCCCACGCCGCGCTCCATCCTATGCCGGGCGAAGAGTTTGCGCGGCGGAAGTCGAACAATGCCTTTGCGGCGTCAAATTCCGCGCTCCCTCTCTCGACGACGCGCCCGGGATATACGCCCCACAGCGGCGAAAAGTGGCGGTGACCCTTTTCCGCGCTGTCAAAGCCGCCGCTCCACTCGCACAATTTTCCGTTCTTTATTTCAAGCGGCGCAAGCTTTTGCAATGCCTGTTCGCAACGGCTTTTGAGCGATTTGTCCGCCGTCGCCGACGCGCAATAGGTCAACGTCTGCCGCACCACCGAAAGTTCGAACGCCGAACCCACTCCGACCGCGCTGCGCCCGCCGCCGCAATCAAACTTGGTCTCGGGCGACACGGACGGACAGACTGTCAAAACGCCCTCCCTCTCAACGAGATAGTCCAAACAAAAGCGCGCCGCGCCCTCGATGACGTCCGCGCCCTCGCCGCCGCCCGAAGTCAAGCCGTGAGAGAACGCCTCGCACGCAATCCACGCCCCGCAAAGCGGCGAATACATATACTCGGGATCGCCCTGCACGGGCGAAGTGTTACGCCATATGTCCACGTTGTGATTGCAGCAAAAACCGTCCGCTCCGAAGTTGACTTTTGCCGTCCTCATGCCGCGCTCCGCTATCTCGCGCGCCGCGGCATGGAAGGGGCGCAAACTCTCGTCCATCCTGCACGCGCTCGCCGCCCAATAATTCATCTCAAAGTTGATATTGGTCGTCAAATTGCTGCTCCACGGCGGACGAACGCTGTTGTTCCACTGCCCCTGCAAGTTGAGCGGCTGACCGTTCCTGCTGCCCGAAAGTATCAAGTATTTGGCGTATTCGTAGAGAAGCTGCACCGCCTGCGCGTCCGCATTGCCCGCTTTGGCGCGCGCGTATATCTCGTCCGCGCCGTCCGTTATCTCGGCGACGTCCAGCCTCTGGCGGTTCATCATCGCGGAAAATTCCGCATTGTGTTCCGCACTTACGGCGTTTATATCAAACGACTTTTGAAATGCGTTGACGGCTCTTTCGGCGATCTCTTTGCGGCTTGTCAGCGGCATTTGGTCGTAGCCGCGAAAGCCCGTCTCCGTCCGCATTATCAAATCGACGTATGTCGCGCCTCTCACCGTTATGCCGCGCGGCGAGACCGACACGCTGCCGTCGCTTTGCGCCTTGACCGCAAGCGCGAACGCCATCGCCTTGCCCTCGTTGTATCTGATCGGAAACAATTTGGTGCGCAGATAGTTGGGCAGCGCGACGTCGGGCGCGTTGCCGCAGACAAAGAATACGCCGCCCCTCGCGCCGCACTCGAACTTCAATTCGCTTGCCGCCGATATGCGCACTTTCAAATCTTTGCCTTTGATCGAATATACCGCGACGCCGTCCTTTGCTGCCACATATGCGACTCGCCTCACTCCGCCGTCTTCGATGACTACCTCGCCGTTGTCGAGATCGAGCGTGCGGCGGTATTTTTGCGACCTGTCTCCGCTTATCGACATCTTCACGCTTGCAAGCGGCATAAACGCCTCGGTGTAGTCGCCGTACATCTCGCCTTGTACGATCGCGTTCGCCTGCGCGTACTTCCCGGCAAACGCCGCCTCGCGCGCCCTCGGCAAAGCGTCCTTTGCCGCCGCGTTGTCATGATCCTTGGGATAGCCCGACCAAAGCGTGGCGTCGTTGAAGTCCAGCCTCTCGCCGCCTCTTTTGCCGTAGACCATGACGGCGGTCTTGCCGTCGCCTATCGGCAGCGCCTCGTGCCACTTCT
The DNA here is from genome assembly GCA_902373595.1 of uncultured Christensenellaceae bacterium. Lineage (GTDB taxonomy): Bacteria > Bacillota > Clostridia > Christensenellales > UBA3700 > Ornithoclostridium > Ornithoclostridium faecigallinarum. The sequence continues at coordinate 225 of CABKMX010000123.1, read as the reverse complement.
TCGCCAGATGCGAAAACGTCATCTTGCTCATATCGTCCTCCGCGGCAACGCGCATTCGTGCGCTCGCCGCCAATTCGATTATAACTCAAAACCGCGCTGCGCGCAACGCTATCGACAAATCGAGCGCAAAAATACGGAACGGCCGGCATCGCCGTCCGCTCCGTATTGTAGATTTGGGGAATTAGGTTTCGGAAAGAGTGTCATCTTCTTTCGCATATTAAACAC
>CABKMX010000122.1 GCA_902373595.1 uncultured Christensenellaceae bacterium | reverse complement strand
GCGCGAACAGGCTTGTCTCGACCTTTGTCCCGATGTGCTTGACGTAGTCTCTGTCCGACTTGAACGGTCTGTCGATACCGGGCGAAGAGACGTTGAGAGTGTACGGCTTGCCCTGCGTGGGGTCGAGCTCGTCGAGCGGCGCGTCGATTGCGTTGTGGACCGCCTCGCAGTCGTTGAGCGATACGCCTCCCTCCTTGTCGATGACCACGGTCAGCGCGTCGCCCTGCTTTGTCTTGGCGAATTCCACTTCGACCAGCTCCATGCCGAGCCCCTCGACAATGGGTTTGACCAACTGTTCGACGCTGTCTGCAATTTTAGACATGTTTCCTCCTTTGCCCTTGCATAGTTCGAGCGGCTTCGTCAGCCGCTCGAATAGTCAATGCTATCATCGTTGTTATCATCATAGCACAATTTTGCTCTCGACGCAACGCTTTTATAATAAATATATAAAAATATTTCGCAAAACGAGCTTTCAGCGCCTAAATCTGGCCGGCGAGACGTTGTTCTCGTCCATCTTTTCGCTCAACTTGATGAACAATTGAGCGGTAGCGACCGTGTCGAAGTATGCGCGGTGGGCGTTGGTCAGATCGATGCCGAACTCCTTGCACATCGCCGTGAGGTTGAGCTTTGACCTCGTGCCTGACTTTTCGTGCCAAGCTACGGACATCAAAATGGTGTCGTATCTGGCGTTGCCCGCGAATGATATGCCCATTTCCGCGCCCACTCTGTCGAGGATTTTGAAGTCGTACGAAAATCCGTTGTGTGCGACCAGCGCGGCATTGCCGACCCATTCGGCGAACTTGGGGAGCACGTCCTCGATATACGGCGCGTCCTTGACGTCGTCGTCATAGATGTGGTTGGTCTCCGACGCACTTTCGGGAATATGACGGCACGGGTCAACGAGCGTGGAGATGTAGCTCGTAATCGCTCCGTCGACAATCTTTACGCCGCAGATCTCGACAATCGAGCACGATTCGGTGTCGAGATCGGTCGTCTCGAGGTCGAATACGACAAAGGTCTTGCCCTTCAGCATCGGCGTAATCTCGCCCGAGTCGAACAGATCGCCCTGCCCGACCAACTCCCCCTTTTCGGGCTTGAGTTCGCGATATGGCTTGGGCAATTTGACATTCGTCTTTTTGACGATGATGGACGAATAGTCGATTGTGCAGGTCCACATCGTGCGGACGTTGAGCGTCAAACCGCCCGAGTAGCTGTCCTCGTTGAGATCGCCGGACACTATCACGGAATCGCCGTCGTTTACGACGTCGAGCACGCCCTTGTCCTTTGAGCGCGTAAAGTAGCGGCAATTCATCACCGCGGTCGTATCGCCGAGCGTGAATGCATAGTAGACGAATCCCGACTTCCTTGAGACGGCGCGCATCATCGACCCGACTTCTCCGACAATGCAGACATTCTTTTCCGGTTCCTTGAAGGTGGAGATATACTTGGGGGAACGGCGTATCTCTCCTCCGCAGATTCTGTGACCGAGTTTGTACGACACGATGTGGTCGTCGACGACGATTGCCTTGATCTCTTCGTCCGCATGCTCGTTGACGACGATGGATTCGGCGACCTCGGTCGACACGGATACGTCGCAGTCGTAATTGGACATCAAATAGCTCTTCAGATTGTCGATAAAGCCGCTCGACTCAAGGAGGGAACGAGTCGCTGTCGGCACCGAAAAGACAATCGATATTCCGTCTTCGGACGCGGAGATCTCGGTGTTTTCTTTGCTCAATATCGTCAACAGCGCCCTGTTGTTCTCGCCGATATAGCGGCGGACGAGCGCGGAGACCGCGTCTTCGGAGAGCAAATTTTTGCGATATATAGTCTTGACCATCGAAAAGTCGGCGAACATCAATTTCACGGCGGAATCGATTTTTTGCCTGTCCTCGGCGGTGACTGAGTCATAGTCCTCATACGACAACACAAATTCTACGGAAAGCGAATCGCCTTGGGGATCGACGGTCACTTTCCGCACTCTGAGCTTGTCATATGCATGGTCATAGACGTATGCGAGATATCTCAAAAACTCCGACGAGTTCTCCATACCCGCATTATAAGTCACAAAATCGACAAAGTCAACGGGTAGTGTCACACTTTTTTTCGCAAGGTATCAAAAACCCTTACAGCGCTTGACTTTTTTGTCAAAAATTTTTTCGCAAAGATTCAATTTCCTCTTTGAGAGCGGACAATATTTCATCGTTGTTCACGGTCCTGACAATCTCTCCGCCCTTGAATATGACGGACTTGTCCTTGCCTCCTGCGACGCCGATGTCGCTGTCCTTGCCCTCGCCTATCCCGTTGACGACGCAGCCCATCACCGCAATCTTGAGTTTGAAGTTGAGCGTGGACGCATATTCGCCAATCTCGGTCGCAAGTCCCTTGACGTCGATACAGGTTCGGGCGCAGGTCGGACAGGAGACGACTTCGGCGTATGCGCCGCGGTAGAGGTCGAGCGCCTTCAAAATCTCGTTCGCCGCATGCACTTCTTTGACGGGGTCGTCAGTCAGCGACACGCGAATCGTGTCCCCTATCCCGTCGAGCAAAAGCGCGCCGATGCCGATTGCCGACTTGACAAGTCCCTTTTCGTATATCCCGGCCTCTGTCACGCCGACGTGCAGCGGATAGTCGCACCTCTTCGACAATTTGCGATATGCCGAAACACATGCCCGAACATTGCTCGACTTGACGGAGATTACGGTGTCGTAAAAGCCGCAGTCTTCGAGTAGCTTGGCATGCGACAGCGCGCTCTCGACCATTGCGTCGTCGAGCGGCAGATTCTCAAACTTATTTTCGAGCGAACCGCCGTTGACGCCGATGCGTATCGGTATGCCGCGTTCTTTGAGAAATGCGGCGAGATATTCGACGTTCTTTTTGTCGCCTATGTTGCCGGGATTGATGCGAATCTTTGCCGCGCCCGACTCCGCAGCGGCGATTGCCAGCCTGTGATCGAAATGAATGTCAGCGACGATTGGCATGTCGCAGCCTTTGACGATCTCTTTGAGGGCATCCGCGCTCTCTCTGTCGGGAACGGAACAGCGCGCAATATCGCACCCGGCATCTTTGAGCCGATGCAATTGCGCCAATGTGCCGTCTATGTCGGTTGTCTTGGTGTTGGTCATAGACTGAACGGCGATTCTTTCGCCTCCGCCGATGACAATGTCTCCGATCTTTATCTTTCGCGTCATAATGCACCTCTATCCGAAAAAGTGAAGCAAATCAAACGTGATTGCAAGCCCGAGCAACAGGAACAATCCCACCGTGTGAATAATCCCCTCGACCTTGCGATTGAGCGGCTTGCGCCTGATGCCCTCGATGACGGCGAACACTATCCGCATACCGTCCAATGCCGGCAGCGGCAAAATGTTCATCAACGCTATCGACAGCGACAGCACCGCGACGCCGTATGCAATCGCCGGCGCGCCCGAACTCGTCAATTGTACGAGCGACGACACCGCCGTCACCGTACCGCCCATAGTCTCGCTCACCTTTGCGTCGCCGGTGAAGAGCTGCCCTATCGCCTTGAAAGTCAGCTTGACCACTTCGCCCGAAAAGGTGAAACTCCTGCCCAGCGCCTCGCCGTAACTCAGCTTGTACGGCGACAGCGTAAATGATATCCCAAGCCCCGTCGCCGGCGTGACGACCTCGCCGCCGAGTTCGTCGGTGACGACTTGATTGTATGTGTGTTTTTCGACCGTCAGCGTCACCTCTTCGCCGTCTCTCATCACGACGACTTCGTGCTGTCCGTCGTCGGCGAACGAGGACGCGAGCTTGCTCGGATCGACCATGCAATACATCTTCGTTCCGTCGACGGACAGGATGAGATCGCCCTCTTGAAATTGCTGCTCGGCTCCGTCCGTGTATTCGTAGACCGCGCCGACGTGCGGTACAGCCTCGCCGTAGCCCATGAAGAAAAAG
>CABKMX010000121.1 GCA_902373595.1 uncultured Christensenellaceae bacterium | reverse complement strand
CAATGCGGTCTTTGTCATCGTCATCTTTGTCGATTGTACTTTTAGTGATGACGGTTTTGGTCAAAATGGAGATGTCCTTCATGTCGAGTTTGCCCGAGCCCTTAATCAATGCGGCGATATCTTTCGCGTCGAATTGCGGATTGAGCTGCTCGAGCGAAGTTTCATCTTGCACCATATACGTCAAGCCTTCTTCCGAGCCGCTGACCCTCAACTTGGTAAGGTCGTCTTTGAGCGTCTTGAGCTCATCGAGGAGAGGCTGCGCTTCCGTGCTTTCCAAGTCAACATAATACTTTTCGCTCAATTCCTCTGTCACGCCCGTAATATCGATGCCGAGGCCTGCGCCGTCGCCTGCCGCCTCGTATCCGTACATTGCTTTGAGAATGGTATAGAGCTCTTTGTCGTTGATTGCATACTCCTTTTCGAATTCGTCTTGGGTGATGCCTTGCTGCGCCTCATAATTGCTGTAACCGAAGGCCTCGTTTGCGGAGATGACCTGGAAGATGTTGGGGAACAGCACGTTGTCCTTTGTAAAATCGAGGGTGCCGCCCAATCTCACGCCCAGCTCGTCGAACGCCGTGGCGATCGTGTCGCCGACCATCTCGCAGATCTCGTCATAATTGTCGATGACGATCACTCCGCTTTCCGTTTCCATCTCAAGATTGACTCCGAACAGCGCGAGCAGATTGAAAATGGTCTTGAAGTCCGCCGCCGATTGTCCGTCGCCGTATTCCTCGTCGACGTCGTTGATTGTAATCGTAACGTCGCTCGTGCCGTCGAGGGAGTAGTTGACGTTGAGATAGATCGCTTTCGGCAGCAGCTGCGTGACGAGGTCCGCCATCGGGTCGGACTCGCCTTCTTCCTCACCTCCGAGCGACTCTTTGACCAACTTGAGCAGATCCGCCTTGATTGTCAACGTGATTGCGCCCTCCGTTGTACCGTTGTCGAGATATTCCGCCTTGAGCACCTTTGCCGGCATACCGGCGATGCCTTCTTCCGTCTGCGTGCCGAGATAGCCGTTGATCAATCCCGGGATTGCGTTGTAGTCGGCGCTCGGTTTGAAGGCGTCGGGGTCAGTATAGTCGCCGCTGTCTTTCCAATTCTCGTCCTTGATAGTGATTTGAGCGATCATCTTTTCGCTCATCAAATTCTCAATGCTTTCGAACAACGTGTCCGCTTTGAGCACGCGCTCCCCGTCTTTGATGTTGTTGAAATAGTATTTGTTCGTCAGCGTCGTCTCTATGATATTCCCGTTTGCGTCCTTGCCGTCGATGAATTTGTCGAGGTTGGCGGCGAGCGTCACGTCGCTGTACGCGTCGCCGGCGTCCGCATCGGGATACTCTTCCGCCATGCGGTCGTACGGCACTTGGACGTCGCGCATGATTGCAAGGAATTGCCCTTGACTGATGTTGTCCGCGCCCAAGATGGACAGCATGAACTCGATCGGCTTGGTTTGGAAGACGCCGTTGCTGTCCTCGGTGTTGGTGAAGTTGAGCATGATCGTCTCGTTGAGCGAGGCGATGGTGTTCGCGACGATGCCGCCCGCGATCTGCGGTATCGACATCGACACGCCGTTCTCTTCGGGGTCGAGGACGCCGTTGAGGTTGACGTCGACGTCGGACATCTGCAGATATTGCCCTTGGAAGAGTTTGTCAATCAGTTCTTGCTTGCCCTCGTCTTCGACATTGTTGTAGGTGACATAAGCCGCTCTGTCGGGGTCGTTGGGATAGACCGCGACGGTCAGATAGAGCATATCGGGCAAAATCTTTTTCAGCACCGAGATGATCGTACCGCTCATGCCGTCCAGCGTGTCGGCGAGGTCGGGCTTGCTCTCGGCGATCTGCGGGCGGAGGATATTGTCGTACGCGTTGCGCGCAATGCCCTCGATGTTGTCGCCGAGGTTGACCGAGACGGTCACCAGCACGCGCGTATCGTCTTGACGCGCGACGCTCTCGACGCCGTCGATGACGACCTGCTCGACCTTGATGAGGTTGGGGAAGTCGATCGCATATTGCTGACTGATCTCGACGAGCTGATCGATCTCGAAAGCGGTCTGCATTGCCTCGTTGAGCACCGCGGCAAGCTCCTTGTCCCCGATCTCGAGCACCTCTTTTTCGAGATCCTCGTTTGTCTGTTTGTCAAGTCTGTCAAAGTCAAACTCCAGCCTTTCGAGCAGTGCGTTGAGCGAATCGCTGCCGGTGTCCGGATTTTCGGCGTTGACGTCGTCGCCGACGCGGCTCTCTTCGCCCTCTCCTTCGGACGGCATCACCGCGTTGACGATGTCCGCGATCGTGATGTCGCAGTCCGCAGACAGATACATCCCCTCTTTGAACGAAGCGTAAAAGCTGTCGAGATCCGCCTCGGGGTCGTACGGATTGGTGACGACCTTGTCGGGATCGACCTCGTACATCTCGGACGCAAGCGAGACAGCCTCGGGCAAGCTGAGGTTGACATAGGGATATGCATATCTGTCCCACGCCCACAGCGCGCCGCCGCAGCCGACGCACGCGATGACGACCAAGAGCAGCATCACGCATACAAGCAGTCCGACGCCGGGGCCGTGATATCTGTGCACTCTGCGCTGAGGATCCACCTTTTTGCCGTAGCGGATCTCATTTTGCTTGGGCGGCAGGTTGTAGCCGACGGTGTTCTCGAGACCGCCCTTTCCGGCGACTACGCGCTCGGACTCATAGTCCAACAGCAGGTCGTTTTCGGGACCGGCCTTTGAGACGCGCTTGGGGTCGAATTTTGTTTCGACGTTGTTCAAATCGGTTTTCTTGCTCATAGATAAACCTTCTCCAAATGCATTCTGCAAATATTATATCATAGCGCGCACGCGTTTGTAAATATTTATAACCACAATTTTGAAGACATTTTTGGCAGCCTCTTTTTGCCCCTCTTCTTCCCCCGTTTGCCGTTGACTATCTCGCCGAACAGGGCTATAATGAAGGTATGAAAACCTCGACCGCCAAAGATGAATTCCGCAGCGAAAGACTTCGCCTTGCGCTGCTCTTGCTCGCGACCGCCGTCATCGCCGTCGCGCTGTCCGTCTTTCTCGTCTTTTGGCAGGCTTACGGTGACAACATGTTCAAACTTCTCGGCTCCAAACAGGCAAAGGCGGAAGCCTATGCGGCAAGTGACGACCCAAAGGGCGGCGTCGTCTTTTTCGGCGACTCGCTGACCGAGTTTTGCGACCTCGACGAATATTACCCCGACCTAAACGCGATCAACCGCGGCATCGCAGGCGACACGACAAGCGGCATGCTTGCGCGCGTCCGCTCCAACGTCGCCAAGCTCGACCCGTCCGTCGTCGTGTTTTTGGGCGGCGCCAACGACCTTCACCACGACGCCACTCCCGAACAAATAACTCAAAACATATCGCAAATTTTGTCCATCCTCACCGAGGAGACCACCGCAAAGATTATCGTCCAATCCCTCTATCCGCTCAACCCGAACACCTTCCCTCAATATATGAATTTCGTCTCCGACCGCACCAACGAAGACGTGCTCGCCGTCAACGCCGCACTGCCCGACATCTGCGCCGAATACGGCGCGACATATGTCGACGTCCACTCCCTCTTGGTCGACCAAGACGGGCTCCTTCGAGCCGACCTCACTCCGGACGGACTCCATGTCAACGCCAAAGCCTACAGGATCATAGCGGCAAAGATCACCGAAGTTTTGTCGCTTTGAATGTCTCCGCACAAAACCGCATTATGCCGCCCTTTCCGCAGTCAAGTACAGTAACCTCTGCGGTATTAGCCGCGCGCCGACGCGCGCTCTCCTTCCCGCCGATGTAACAAGCAAATAAATTAAGACCGCGCAAGCGGGGTGAGGACAAGGTTTTGAGCGGATCTTTTGCGCGCATACGTCGTCTTACCCCTTGCTAAGCCATAAAGGATTGAGCTGCGGGGACGCGACTCGTCT
>CABKMX010000120.1 GCA_902373595.1 uncultured Christensenellaceae bacterium | reverse complement strand
GCGCCATCTTGATCGCCTCGAGCGTCTCCGAAACGGAACCGATCTGGTTGAGCTTGATCAAAATGGAGTTGCCGCAGCCGTTCTTGATGCCCTTGCTCAGTCTCTCGGTGTTGGTGACGAACAGGTCGTCGCCGACGAGCTGAACCTTGCCGCCGAGTTTCTCGGTCATCATCTTCCAGCCGTCCCAATCCTCTTCGTCGAGACCGTCCTCAATCGAGTAGATGGGATACTTGGAGATCAACGCTTCCCAGTGAGCGACAAGCTGCTCGGAAGTGTATTCCGTCTTTGCCTTGGGCAGCACATAGTGACCCTTGCCCTTCTTGGCGTCCTTCCACTCGCTGGAAGCCGCGTCCATCGCAAGCACGAAGTCCTTGCCCGGCTCGTAGCCCGCCTTCTTGACCGCCTCGAGGATGTATTGGATCGCCTCTTCGTCGCTGGCAAGGTCGGGAGCAAAACCGCCCTCGTCGCCGACCGAAGTCGCAAGCCCCTTGGATTTGAGCAAAGCCGCCAAAGCGTGGAACACCTCGGTGCACCAACGCAGACCTTCGGCAAAGCTGCCCGCGCCGACCGGCATGATCATAAATTCCTGAACGTCAACGGTGTTCGCCGCATGTGCGCCGCCGTTGAGGATGTTCATCATCGGGACGGGGAGCCTGTTGCCCGCAACGCCGCCCAAGAAACGGTAGAGGGGGATGCCCAACTCGTTCGCCGCCGCCTTGCAGCAGGCGATGGAGACCGCGAGGATCGCGTTCGCGCCCAGCTTGGACTTGTCCTTGGTGCCGTCCGCCGCGATCATTGCCTTGTCGATTGCATAGATGTCGGAAGCGTCCATGCCGCAAAGCGTGTCGTTGATAACGGTGTTGATGTTGTTGACCGCCTTGGAAACGCCCTTGCCGCCGAAACGCTTCTTGTCGCCGTCGCGAAGTTCGAGCGCCTCGAACTCGCCCGTGGACGCGCCGCTCGGAGCCGCGCCTCTGCCGACGGTGCCGCTTGCAAGCACAACTTCCGCTTCAACGGTCGGGTTGCCGCGGGAATCGATGATCTCTCTGCCGTAAACTTTGACGATTTTCATATTGATTTCCTCTCAAAATAGTATTTTTCGATTTTGTCGGTCCGTCCCGAAGGACTTCCCTGTCGTCGCTTGTTATTGTACTCATTCTCCGCGCGCTTGTCAAATGTTTGACGTATGTTTTGTGCACACGCGCGTACGCGTTACATCAACAGTTCTTCGAGCGCGTCCGCGATTGCCTCGCACAATTCTTTGCGATAGCTCTTTTGTCCCAAAAGCCGCCTGTCGTCGGCATTGCTCAAAAAACCGCACTCGACGATTACCGACGGCAAATTCGAACACTTTGTGATGAAAAAATCGCCTGCCTGCGGTTCAAGGTCGCTCCTGCCGCTGTGTGCGGCATTGATTCGCGCGTTGAGCCTTGCCTGCAACGCCGCGGCGAGCGCTCCGCCCCTGCCGGTGTCGTCATAAAACACCTGAACGCCGCGCCTAGACGGCTGAGACGGAAAGCTGTTGAGATGGACGCTCACCACACACTCGGCGCGAGCCGACTTGATAATCTTTGCCCTCTCCTCCATGTCCGACCGCTTCGTCCGGCCCAAAGCCACGTCCTCTTGACGCGTCATCACGACCGCGATTCCCCTTTTCTCCAACTCTTCGGCGAGAGTCTTGGCGAGTTCGAGATTGAGTTCGCTCTCCTTCACTCCGGCGACGGACACCCCTCCGTCCCAGCCGCCGTGGCCGGGGTCTATGACGACCGCGAGCCCCGAGCTCTCGGCGGGCAGATACGCCGCCGCGACCCCCACGGAACACGCCGCCGCAATCAGCGCGATTGTCGCCGCGATGACGACCGCTTTCCGAGACAAAAACACCATTTTTCTCTCCTTGCGCGAAAGTGCGTCTCAAAGTGCAATTTTTGTCGTTTTGGGCACAAAAAGCGCACTTATCCACAGAGTTATCCACCGAAACAGTTGTTTGTGTGGAAAACTCGGGCGCTTTTATGCATCCCGATTATTCATTTATATGTGTGGGGTTTCGCCTCTATTCGCACCTTTTATACATCCCGATATGCATAATTTTTCATATCCGTTTCGTCCCTCTTTTCGCCGTTTTGTGAAGAAGCATGACCTAACCCGACGCAGATGCGCAACGCATGTCGACGGTCCGCCGTTCGCGGTCGCTCGCCGAGATGTCAAAATGCCTATCTGCCGCCCTACAAGCAGGTTCGCTTTTGTCTCCGTCCGCATAGATTGCACTATGGAAAAACTTATCGCTTACATCAACGCACCCTATCCGCTGACCGCGCCGAAGCGCGACATCCGCGACGCACGACTGCTGCAAGATCTCTATGGAGGCAGGGCTAGCGAGACGACCGCAATCATTCAATATTGCTTTCAATCCTATGTGTTGCGTCCGACTCGTCCCGAGCTTGCCGACCTGCTGATTGCAATTGCAAAGGTCGAAATGCGTCATCACGAATTGCTCGGGCAGGCAATCTTCGGCTGCGGCAAGCCGCCGCTTGTCGCGTCCAATTGTTGCTTTTGGTCTGCGAGCGCAGTCGACTGGTCGGAGGATGCGGTCAACATCTTGGAACGGGACATTGCGGACGAGACGCGCGCGGCGCAGGCATACGAACGCACGGCAAAGCTGCTCCATTCCCCGTCGCTCGCCGCGCTCCTTGTGCGCGTCGCCGAGGACGAGAGACTACACGTTGCGCTTTTGACCGACGCGCTCTCTCGGCTCGCCGCAAAATAAAGAAGGCGGCGAAAAACGCCGCCATAAACTCGCTTTTTCGACACGAGCGCCTATTTTTGCATTGACCCGAAGTACTTGTCGACCAGCTCTTTGCCGCCCGTCTCGGCGACTACTCCGCAATCGATGAGCGCAGCCTTGTCGCACAGCGCGGCAGCGCACCGAAAGTCGTGCGTTACGGTAATCATCGTATTGCCCGTCTGCTCGTGCAGCGCGTTGAGAGTTTCGACCATTTTGCACAGTCCTTCATAATCCTGCCCCACGGTCGGCTCGTCCAACAGCAGCACGTCGGGTTCGCACGCGACGACCGCCGCAATCGATACTCTTCTCTTTTGTCCCTCGGAAAGGGACTGCGGATGGCGCCGCCAAAGGTGCTCTATCCCGAACAGCTCGGCGACGTGCTCGGCATATTCGGACGACTTTGCGCCGAACTTCAGCTCCTGCTCGACCGTCGGCATGAAGAGTTGATAGTCCGGATTTTGATAGACCACGCCGACCCTGTTGAACCATGCGCGGCTGCCGCGAGGTCTTTGCTTGAACTTGTCGTCGAGGTGTTGAATTATACTCCCTCCGGTCGGCTTGTACAATCTTGCGATGAGGCGCATCAACGTAGTCTTGCCGCAGCCGTTTTCGCCTAGCAAAATCGTTCTGCCGCCCTTGGGGATTTCGAGCGTGACGCCCTTCAAGATCTCCCTGTCCTTGACGGAAAACTTGACGTCTTTGAGGTCGAACAGCGCATCTCCGCCCTCAAATGCCGGACAGCCGTCTTCTATCTTTGCCGTGCGCCCAACGAGGTATTGCCTCTCGTCCTGCGCCTTTTTGACCTTTCCTTTGCCGATATACCACACCGTATCGACAAAAGGCAGCACCATGTCGATACGATGTTCTATGACGACAATCGCATAGCCGGCACGTGCGAGCGAACGCAGCGTTCCCATCAGCATAGCCGCGCCGTCCTTGTCGAGATTGGCGAGAGGCTCGTCCAAGATGATTATCTTCTGCCCCATCGCAAGCGTCGACACGGTGATCAATCGCTGTTTTTGTCCGCCGGACAGAGTGCGGCATCTCGCGCCTTTATCCAGCTTCATCAACCGGCAGACAATCTCAATCTGCCGATCGATCATGGCGGAAGGATAGGCGAGATTTTCGCAGCCGAACGCGATTTCGTCCTCGACGAATTTTTGAACAATCTGTTCGTCGGCATTCTGCAACACCACGCCCACCT
>CABKMX010000119.1 GCA_902373595.1 uncultured Christensenellaceae bacterium | reverse complement strand
GGGATGGGGTGCGCGGTGTCGATAGAGGGGCTTGTCAACACCTCGGGGACGGGGCTCGTCTTCCGCCCGTTCGAGCCTGCGTTGACCGCGCGGCTGTCGTTCGCGTGGAAGCGCGGCAGACAGCCGTCGCGCGCCGCGGCGGAGTTTTTGAAGTTGTTGCAAAGCAAGATCGGCTGAGCGGCTTCAACGCAAAATTTTAACGCAAAAAAAAGCGGTTTCGAGCCTGTCGAAACCGCTTTTGTTTTCCTATGCTCCGCCCCTCAGCGGTCGTCCTCTTTGCCTCTTTTACCGTACAGCAGCGCGGCGAGCAGCACATTGACCGCGTCGTTTGCGCGAATGTCGATTTTCTCTTCTTCGCTCGGCGTCTTTTTTTTGCCGCCGACGATTACGGCGCGGTCGATTTCCTCTTCCTCGCTCAAAGGCAGCATTTCGAACGGGCAAAGATAGTTGTGTTCCTTGATTGACTTGTCTTTTTCGCCGCTGTAAATCCAGCCGTACGCCATATGGAATCTCGACCAGCGGATATGCTCGATCTCGGACAGTCTTTTGATCAAAGCTTCGTTCACGGAATCGGGCTCTTCGAGCATATGGGCGAAGAAGTAGCCGAACCGCTTTGCGCCGTAGTTTGACTCTCTGTCCATCATCGAGCACTCCATCCACTTAGTGTCGCGCTCTTTTTGGTAATGCTCGTTTTGTTCGTCGTCGACCTTTATCTTCAGCAATTCGATGACCTCGTTGACCTTTTCGGCGAAGCTCTCCGAGCATTGCGCGCCTTGCTTGAAAATGGGCGCGATATCTGTTTTGAACTTTTCGTTGACGTCCTTGTCGTCCGTATAGCCGCCGAGCAATTGGTAGGCATAGTTGAACTTTTTGTCGTCATCTATGTCGACTATGTTGCGATAGGTGTACATATCGGACGCGTCGCCGAACAGCACGACGTTGATATGACCTTCGCTGCGCGAGATATCTTTGTCGTCCCAGCTTATGCGGCAGCGATTGCGGCTGTCGCGAACGTTGACATAGACGATTACGTTGCCGTCTTTGAAGCTGCGATTCTCGTGCTTGAAGTCGTCGAGGAGCGCGTTCGCCATCGCGACATTGGACTCGTCGTCGCCCAGCGCGACGATATAGGCGTTGTATTCCTGTTTACGTTTTTTCTTTCCCGCCGCTTTAATACCGTCTTGACCGCTCTCGCCGTCCAGCTCGTCGAAGAACCCGGGATCGAAGCACGACACTTTGTGGAAGACGAGCTGCGGCAGGCGCATTTTGCCGACGACGTCGTCGATTTTGTATTCTTTGAGCGCTCCGACGGGCTGTTTCTCCGCCTTGAGTTTTTTGAGACGATCTTGTCTCTCTTGGACGATCGGCATGAATGCTTCCTTTACTTTTTCCGATTGATGCTTGGTCTTGTCCGCGAACTCTTCGTCGCTCATCGGCGAGCAGCTGGCGCCTGCGGACGCGCAAAGATACATCGGATGCTCGCTCGAGAACAGTCCGTCGTCGGCGACCATGTCGTAGATATCCGCCTTGAACAGCGGCTGATTCCCTTCTTCGTCGAGATAGGCGGTGTCCATGAAGACTGCGTTGAGCGCGAGCTGCCCCGTCTTGCCGAAGCCGAGGACCATCGCGCGGTATTTCCCGCCGTTCCCGGCAAAATCCGCGAGCGGCAGTATGTCCGCGGAGAGCGCGTCCTTGCCGTTCGCCTTTGCGCTCGCGATCGCCTTTTCGAACAATTTTGTCCTGCCCTCAATCAACGTCTTGACCGCAAGTTTAGCCTCGCTGAACGCATACAGCGCGCAATATTTTTGAATGACTTTTGCGCATTTTTTACAAAACAGTTCGCGTTTTGTCCTTTCGATCTTGACGCTGTCGCGCGTCTTTGCGGCTTCTCGGTCAAGTTCGCAATAATACTCCGCCGCAAGCGCGCCGTCCAGCCTGTTCGGGTCGACGTCTCCGCGGACGAGATGCTCTTGGACAAGCTGCGCCATCTTTCGTTTGTAGACTTCGTAGTTGATCTCGCTCGCGGCCATGAAGTAGAAAGATGCCTTGACGAACGGCGCTTTCCCGGAGGCAGCCTCGTCGGTCATTGCGGCGATTTCGTCATAGACGCGATCGGCGTTGGTGGCTTCGGAGCCTTTGAGGTCGGCGGTCAGCGCGAGCGCGAAGAAGTTGTACTCGACGTCTCTTTCGCGGCTCCTTCCGCAGCCGGCGTTGTCCTTGTAGAGGTGCAACCTTTTGAGCAGCGACTTTTCGCTGCCGTACTTGACCTTGTCGAAGTTCCAATAGTAGTACCCTCTTGCCATGATCTCGCGGTGGAGGGGGTCTTTGCGGTCGAACACGCCTATGCCGTCACCCGAAAAGACGATGATACATCTGCGTTTCTTTTCGCAGCTCTCGAGCTTTTTGCCCCCGAACATCGCCTTGATACGCAACGGAACTCTCGCAATACGCGTGCGCAGGTCGGGTTTTTCGTCGTCATCTTTTGCATAGATCTCTCTTGCTGCAATGTCGTCGGCGAGCGCGAGCGCGTCCTCTGTCGCTGTCATGAAGATGTAGATATCGGTGCCGTCCTTCATCGTCGAGCCGAGCAGCCGCAGCGCGAAATAGCTGTAAGTCTCATAGCTCGCCTTTGCGGAGATGACGCTGAAGAAGACGAGCACCGCATACAGCGACACGCCCGAATATAGGCAATTGACCAAACCGCCCAATTGAGAGACGGAGTCGATGCCGTCGAGGGCGAGACCCGCGACCGCCTTGTAGACGGCGAAGAACAGCGCCGCCGCGCCGTCCTCGATGTTGTCGCCCTCTTGGAGCATATAGACCGTCAGCTTTACGCAAAAACTGAACGCAACCGCGACGCCCATGATGACGATCTCGACAAAGAACTTTGCGCCGGGCATCTTGCGGCGGAGCGCGAAATATCCGCACATCGTCACGGCGTAAGCCGCGGCGAGCGCAACTACGCCGATCAAAATTCCCAAAATCATCATTTTTTCACCTCCGCGGCAGCCTCTTTCTCGGCGTCCTTTTTGACTTCGGGCGCAATCAAGCCGCGCTCTATGCGTTGCGCGCGTATCGCGCCGGCGATATCGTCTTGAGTCTTGAATCTTTTGGCGACAATCTTAAAGCCGTTGACGTCGGACATCCACAGCAAGTCGTCGAGGATTTGATAGTCGTAGCGGATGACGTCCGTCTCCTCTTCGCTTTGCCCGGTGGCTTTCGCGCGGATTTTGCGGAACTCGATCAATCCCTCGAACGTGGTGATATTGCCGTGGCGGCGCAATTTGAGATTTTTGCTGTCGCCGTCTTCGATTTGCTTACGCGTCGAAGGGACGACGCCGCACACGATCATACTCGCATTCCAGCGTTGATGCTCTTGGACGGCGAAAGTCTTGCGGACGCTGTCGCGTTCGAAATCGGCGTTGCGATACTCGACCAATTTTTTGCCTTGGAAGACCTCGTCGGTATAGACAATCGGGTCGCCGGCGGTGTAAGCGGCGAGGAAGCGTTCGGACTCGTCGGGAAGCGGACTGTCGCCGCTCGCATAGTCAAAGCCGAGCAAATTGAGCTTCGTGCGGATGTTCATGCACGCGGTGATATTGGAGTCGCGCTGCGACTGCACGAACGCGCCGTACCAATTGGACAGCACCTTGTTCATGATTGCGTCGGATTTTTTCACGCCGTGCTTATCGACTTCGGGCTTATTTCTGAACGACTCGGCGGTATATGCGAGGTTACGGCGCCAAGCCATGCGCTCTTCGGGTTCGGAGCCTATGACGCCGACGTTGTAGACGTTCTCGTCCTCCTCGCCGAAGGTATAGAACTCGGTGACTTTGCAATATTCTTTTGCGACGACTTCGCGCGAAAGTCTGCCGTCGCGGATCTTGACGAACAGCCTCGTATATTCCCCGACGCCCCACTCGCGGACCTTCGCCTCGATCTTGTCGGCGAGGTCGAGATTTTCGAGGTCGGAGCCGAAGCCTATTAC
>CABKMX010000118.1 GCA_902373595.1 uncultured Christensenellaceae bacterium | reverse complement strand
GGTCAAAGCGGTGTCGTTGACGATGTCGACTATGCTCACTTTGGCAGTCGCGGCGACGACGTCGTCGGGAGCGACTTCGCTGTCAAGCAATTTGTTGGGAATGTTGTCCGGAATGTCGGCGACAAGGGAGTCTTCGCCGCATCCCACAAGCATCGCGCCGAATGTCGCGACGATGACCGCGACGCACATCGCGGTGATGATTTTTTTGATGAGATCTGTTTTCATAATAACCCCTCGGGCGGTAAGCCCTGTTTGTTGTTCAAGTCAATTATAAGATAATTTTGCGCGCGGTGTCAATTGCATTGACGTTCAAAAATATGGACAAAACGGTCAAAAGAGTGTGTAAAAAATTTTTTGTCCGCCTTGACATATTGCGCGCAGGCGTTATATAATTTTGATAAAGAAAACTTTTTCGGGTGGAAAATGATCGAGAGAGCCGCGCTTTATCCCAAGTATCTTCACTTCTTGCTCAAATTGAGGAGCAAGGTCTATACCGTCGTCGCACCGCTGTCCGCCAAGGCGGCGCTCAGCCGCGAACCCGTGCCCTTTTCGCAAATAGGCGAAAAGCAGTTCGACCCCATCGAGCCGGGGACGGCGTGGGGGAGCGACTTCGACTGCGCGTGGTTTGATTTCGAGGGCGAAGTCCCGGCTGCCGCAAAGGGCAAAAAGGTGGTCGCGCTGATCGACGTGCAGGGCGAGGGACTTGTCTATATCGACGGCAAGCCTGTCGTCGGCATCACGCAAAAGAAGGACGCAATCGATTGGGTCACGCCGGCGCCCGGAAAACAGCAGGTAGACCTGTTCGACTGCGCCGAGGGCGGCGAAAAGGTGAGGCTTCTCGTCGACTGCGGCTTCAACGGCAAGCGCAACAAGGCGGGCTGTAAGGCACGGTTCAAGAGGGCGGTGCTCGCGATCAGAGACGACGAGACCGCCGGACTTTACTATGACTTTTTGCAACTTTTTTCGTTGCTTTTGACAGCCGGCAAAAATCAGGCGTTGACGCGCGAGCGAGAGGATGAGATAGACAACGTGCTCTACGAGGCGCGCGTACAATACCGCAAGGGCGACATCGCGATGGCGCGCAAGCTGCTCGGAGCGGCGGCGGCTTCGCCGACTTCGGCGGATGCGGGAGAGTATACCGCGATCGGACACGCGCACATCGACCTCGGTTGGCTGTGGCCGATAAGGGAGACCAAGCGCAAGGGCGCGCGCACCTATGCGACCGCGCTCGTCAATTTGGACAAATACCCCGACTACATCTTCGGCGCGTCTCAGGCGCAATTGATGGATTGGGTCAAGACGGGCTATCCCGACATTTTCGACGGCTTCAAAAAGGCGGTCGCGGACGGCAGGATAGAGCTTCAGGGCGCGATGTGGACGGAGAACGACTGCAATCTGCCGTCGGGCGAGAGCATAATTCGTCAATTCGTCTACGGCGAAGAATTCTTCCGCCGCGAGTTCGGCAAGACGTCGCGGATGGTGTGGCTCCCCGATGTGTTCGGCTATCCGGCATCCCTTCCGCAGATCTTCAAGGGCTGCGGCAAGGACTATTTTATGACCATCAAGCTGACCTGGAACACGCACAACAAGTTCCCCCACAAGACGTTCGTCTGGCAGGGCATCGACGGCAGCGAAGTGCTCGCGCACATGGCTCCGCAGGGGACGTATTGCTCGTCGGCTACGCCGTTTGCGGTGGTCAAATCGGAGCGCGGCAACGACAAGGGCATGCACGAAGGCTTGCTTGTCTACGGCATAGGCGACGGCGGCGGAGGCCCCGGCGAGGCGCCGCTCGAGATGTTGGCGCGCATGCGCGACGAGAAGGGCTTGCCGCGTGTCAAAAACGGGTCCGCACAGAGCTTTTTCGAATACATATCGACAAAAATACAACAATATCCGACATGGAGGGGCGAGCTCTATCTCGAAAAACATCAAGGCACCTACACCTCACAGGCAAAGCTAAAACTCAACAACCGCCAGGCGGAGCGCGAGCTGCACGAGGTCGAGTGGCTGGGGGCAATCGCGCGCCTTAAAGGCATCGCCTATCCGCAAAAAGACATGGACGAAATCTGGCGCGAGATATTGCTCTATCAATTCCACGACATCATTCCGGGCAGTTCAATCGGCAGGATCTACGACGAGGCGAACGCGCGCTTTGACGTGCTTCGCGGCAAGCTGCGCGACATCCGCGCAAAGCTGCTGACCGCGATGAAAAAGGGCGGCGAGCCCTGTTTTGTCAACGCCGCGCCCGTCGCGCGCAAGCAATTTGTCCTCGACGAGGGCAAGTGGTACAAAGTCGACGCCGGCGCGTATTCGTGCGCGCCGTTTGTCGAGGCGCAGGGCTATCCCGAGCCCAAGTGTACCGCCGACTCGATCGAGAGCGACAAATTCAAGGTCGTTTTCGCCGCGGACGGCAGCATAAAGAGCGCGGTCGCGAAGGACGAAAACTTTGATTATTGCGGCGAATATCTCAACAAGTTCGAGCTGTTCACCGACCCCAAACTCTACTACAATGCTTGGGATATCCGCGACGACTACCGCAAACTGCGCCGCCACACCGTGCGTCTCGTTGCACGCAACAGCTACGTCGACGGACCGGCGGCGGTGATGGAGCAGAAGTTCGCGATCGGCGAAAAGTCCTCTCTTGTGCAAAAGATCTCGCTCATTGCCGGCGAAGAGGCGATACGCTTTGACACCGAGGTCGATTGGCACGAGGACTTCAAGATGCTGCGCGTCGAGTTCAAGCCGTCGGTGTTCGGCTCAAAGGTCAATTGCGACATCCAATTCGGGGACGTCGACCGCGACACCGCCGACGTCACGCCCGTGCAAAGGGCGCAATTCGAGATCTGCGCGCACAAGTTCGTCAACGTCGATTCCGACGACGGCGAGCGCGGCGTCGCGCTGATCAACGACTGTAAGTTCGGGCACCGCGTCAAGGAAGGGCTGATCTCGCTCAACCTGCTGCGCAGCCCCAAAAATCCCGACCCCGACTGCGACATGGGCAGGCACGTGATCGGCTATATGCTTCGTCCCCACCGCGGCACTTGGCAGCAGAGCGAGGTCGTCGCCGACGGCTACCGCTTCAACGCTCCGCTCATCTCGTGCGACTTCACTCCCGACATTCCGGCGCTGCTCGAGTGCGACAACGACGACATTTTGATCGAGACGATCAAGCCGTCGCAGGACGGCAAAGGCGTCGTCGCGCGCCTTTACGACCGCTACGGCGAGGGCGGCGAGACGGTGCTCAAAGCCGGCTTCCGCTACAAGTCCGTGTTCACCTGCAACATGCTTGAAGAGGAGCGCGAAAAACTCTCGGGCGCAACGCTGACCTTCCGACCATACGAGATCAAGACTCTGTACTTTGAGATATGATCGAAAACGCGCCGCACAAGGCGCGTTTTTTGTATGCGATTTCGGCATATGCCGGTTTGAGAGGCAAGTATTTTGAAAAATATGTGCTCTGTCTCTTGACAAAAATTGTCGGCGGCAAAGCCTTGATGAGATGTTTTTACCCTCTCATAAAGGCTTTAAGTTCCGTGTAAGTTTTGTCAAGCCGGTGCGAGCCGGGCCGACGTGGTCGTGCCGGTGCGACCGGGCCGACGTGGTCGGCGGCAAAGTAGAGACAAGATACTTTTATCCTCTTATCACGCTTTAATTTTGATGTAAGTTTTGTCAAGAGACTGTGTCAATTTTTTTATCGAATTTTCAAGACGGAAACGGAGCGATCGGATCAACAGCCCCCGTCGGTATTGGGCGAGCGACTTGCGATGATTTTGCGGTGAAGAGGTTGTCCGCTGTACCTCAATGGTACGCGGACGTTCTCTGAAACGCAAAAGCGCGCAAACGAGCCGTCCAAGACGTGAACTGAGCCGCACCCCAAAGGTGGTGCGGAACAGAATCGGATGTGCCCGTTGCGATTCGAAGCGTAATTTTTGGGTTGCCAAGAATCCGCATTCAAAAGAAAAGGACAGAACTTGCATAACGCGAATAAATTTACGACT
>CABKMX010000117.1 GCA_902373595.1 uncultured Christensenellaceae bacterium | reverse complement strand
ATGCTCCCTCTCCTGTTCTCGATCGTAGCCGACCTTGACAAACTCTCAAATTTTTCCGTCGCATTCACAAGCCTCTTTTTGGCTTGGCTGCCGGAAACACAATCTCTGATATCAACGGTCAAATCGATGTCTTCCGAAAATCTGCGGATCGACTTCAACGCTTTGTACAAGGCGGTTCCCCCTTTGAAATACGCATATCCTTGTTTCTCTCGGTGCGTCAATTCTTTCAAGAGCAATGTAACGTAATAGTCCTTTTCCAAAACATCACGCCGAATGCCGTGTTGCGATGATACCTCGTCTATGATATAGCCGAACGCCGCTTTGTCCGTATGCAATCTCATCGTTTTTCACCTCTCGCCAATTTTGCCAATCTCGCTAAAACTCTTTTGTTGCGGTATTTTGTCGCATAATATACCAAACGCTCAAAATCGAGTTTGTGGTCGTCAATGAACGCCCTCAAGATCGCATTCTCATCCGCAACGTCAAACTCGACCTCGTACCTGTTGTCCAAAATGTCCAACAATTGCAAGTATCGATAGTTGTCTTGTGTGACCTCTGTGACCGGTTTGACCAAGATGTAGCCGTCGTTTTGCCCGAGTATTTTGTATCTCATCCGCTCGGTCGCGATATAGGTAGCGCCGGGCATCATCGTCGTAAGCCCCAACTTGTGCATCAGCGACGGTCCGGTCTCGTAACCAAACCTCTCCCCCTTGTCCTTGACGTATATCCTCTCGACAAGCGCAGCAACGCCTATCCCCGTCCTGCCAAACGGTGTTTGCACGGTCTTGTAGTAAATACCGCGGCGGTAGCGCAAAAAATCGGGGTGTGTATCGAGATATCGCGTCAAATACTCGTTGAAAACATCCCTTTGCGTAAAGCCCGCTTTTGCAACATGAGTGTAGATATCTCCTGCCAATATCGGTTGCCCGGGAGCTATCTCGTCAACGTATTCTCCGATCCTTTCAATGAGCGTCATCTTGCCTCCTTGTTGTTTTCGCGTATAGTATTATACGATTATTTCATATAGATAATAACATATCCGCTGAAAAAAGTAAAGTCTTTTTTTATTGCCGTCCTCAATGGTTGAATTGCCGAAGCGAAAGTGCTATACTTGCCTGAGAGGTCAATCATGTCTATCGAACGCGTAAAAAAATATCTCGCCCGCTTCAACGCGGACGGCAGGATCAAAGAGTTCCCCGTGTCCAGCGCGACCGTCGAACTCGCCGCTAAAGCTCTCGGCTGCGAGCCGTGCCGCATCGCCAAAACTCTGTCCTTCGACGTCAAAGGCACGCCGACGCTCATCGTCTGCGCCGGCGACGTCAAGGTCGACAACCGCAAGTTCAAGGACTTCTTCCGCACCAAGGCGGCGATGCTGCCGCGCGAGGCGACCGCCGAACTCACCGGCCACGCGGTCGGCGGCGTCTGCCCGTTTGCGGTCAACGACGGCGTCAAGATCTTCCTCGACGAGTCGCTCAAACGCTTTGCGACGGTCTTCCCCGCATGCGGAAGCTCCAACAGCGCGATCGAGCTTACGCTGCCCGAACTTGAAAAATTTTCGGGCTGCAACGATTGGATCGACGTCACCAAACCCTACGACGCCGTTTGACCGCCCGTCTCGACCACGCCGCCGAAAAAGGAAAAACACGCGCCCCGAAGGTTTTGCTTCGGGGCGCGCCGTTTTTGAAAACTCCGCCCGGCGCCTTCGCGGGCGCCGCTCCGTTCATCCTTTCCCGGCAATGTACTCCGCCGCCGCCAGCGCCGCGACCGCTCCGTCCGCCGCCGCGGTGACCAATTGCCTCACCTTCTTGGTGCGGCAGTCTCCGGCGACAAAAATGCCGTCCGCCGCGACGCAATCTTCGCCTGCGACCACATAGCCGCCCTCGTCCAATTTGACGAGACCGCCGAACAACGACGTCGTCGGCGTCTGCCCCACCGCGACGAATACGCCGTCCACGTCGAGCCACGTCACCGAGCCGTCTTCCACGTTGCGCACCACCGCATAGCTCAATGAGTCCTCGCCGCCGACCTCGTCGACGACGCTGTTCAACACAAACTCCACGTTGGGCTTTTCGCTCAGCTTGGCGATGTCCGCCGCCTGTGCGCGGAACTCGCCCCTGCGATGGATGAGATAGACCTTTTCGCACATTCTCGACAGCTCGAGCGCGTCCGCCGCCGCAGTGTTGCCGCCGCCCACGACCGCAA
The DNA here is from genome assembly GCA_902373595.1 of uncultured Christensenellaceae bacterium. Lineage (GTDB taxonomy): Bacteria > Bacillota > Clostridia > Christensenellales > UBA3700 > Ornithoclostridium > Ornithoclostridium faecigallinarum. Next base: position 1,802 of record CABKMX010000117.1, on the reverse strand, counting down.
CTTTCTTGCCGCGATAGAACGCCCCGTCGCAAGTCGCGCAATAGGACACGCCCCTGCCGGTGAACTCCTTTTCACCCGTCGCGCCGAGAGCGCGATTTTTGGCACCTGTGGCGATTATCAATGCTTTTGCAAAATACTCGTCCTTGCCTGCGGCGACCGCGAAGCCGCCCTCTTTGCGCTCCGCCTTGCTCACGCTCTTGCGGATGAGTTTGACCCCAAGCGACTCGACTTGTTTGAGCAATGCCATCGAGTAGTCAAAGCCGCCGATCTTGCCCAAAGCCGGATAGTTCTCGATCTCGCCGGTGTTGACGATCTGCCCTCCCGGCATATATTCCTCAAAGAGCGCAAGCTCAAGTCCGCTCCGCTTGGCGTAGATCGCCGCGGTCATTCCCGCGGTGCCTGCGCCCACTATCGCAATGTCGACCTCTTTCATGCCCGCCTCACTCGCAACGCTCGTCCAAATAGGACGCCTGTATGTCGGCGATGTGCGTCATCACCGCGAGCGGATACTTCTCGAACGCGGAGCTTATGCTGTAATCGCCGCCCTTGACGCGCACGTCGTAACCGCCCATGTGCCAATTGATCGCAAGCGCCTCTTCGCGCGTCAGGCGCATGTAGCCGTTGATGATGTAGACCGACTTCTCGCCGTGGCCGTAGGGCAGCTCCTCGTCGATCGTGTAGTACGGCACGCGCACCCACTCGCCGTCCTCCTTCTTGTTGCGGAAGTCGACTTTGTAGAAATTCGCCTTGCAGACGTCGTGCAAAAGTCCGCAAATGATGACGCTCTCGTCGGTGATGTGCGTGACGGACTCCTTGTCAGGATAGAGTTTCTTTTCGGTGTCCACGAGCAGTTTGAGCCGACGCGCCACGTTGAGACTGTGCGCGCACAAGCCGCCCTCGAACGCGTTGTGATACTTGGACGACGCCGGCGCCTCGAAAAAGTCGCTCTTGTCGCAAAGCCATTCGAGCAATTTGTCCGCGCCCTCGCGCTTGATGTTGGTGGTGTAGAGTTTGATGAACTCCTTCTTGGCATCTTCCGCCATGTCGGTGCCTCCGTCGCGATTGATAACTATATTATAATCTCGCGATCGGCGCGCTGTCAAGCCGCGCGGAGGTCACTCCCCGTCCGCGCGTACAAGATAGGACTTCTCTTCGACGTCGCGGCTGATACCCTCGAGCGCCGTGCATCTGCCCAGCGCGTCAGGACCTGCGCCGGCATAGAGGTTGCGGTAGCGTTCGCACGCCTCGGCGGACTTGACCGCGCCGTCTCGCACCTGCTGCAAAATTTGTTTGTCCGTCACGCCCTTGCGGCATCTCCACCCCACGACTTTGATGACCATCGCGGACGCAATCCTGCCGATGTGCTCGGGCTTGACGCCGTCCTTGCGCAGCTCCTCGGTCGTCTCGGTCGCATAGTCGCGATAGCGCGCCGCGCTCTCCTCGACAAAAGCGTAGACCTCTTTTGAGCGGCAATGCGGCAGCATCTGCCCCAGCGCGATCACGCCCGTCTGCGCGCCCTTTATGCAATGGTCCAACAATCTCTCTCTTTGACTTTTCATGCTCCCTCCTCTCCGCTTTATTATTGCTCCGCGCGCGAAAAGTATGCAAAACGCCGCCCCTTTCGGAGCGGCGCAAAGCCGTCTTTTTTAAATCCCGAGCGCCTCGTTGTCATATGTTTTCCCTCAGCCGCATATAGCGGCGGTTTTATTATAACGCCGCCTCGGCGAATTTGTCAATACCGCGTTTTGCCAAATTTACAACATCGCGTTTTGTTGACCGCCTTCAATCAATGTGATAAAATC
>CABKMX010000116.1 GCA_902373595.1 uncultured Christensenellaceae bacterium | reverse complement strand
CATTTTGATGATTGACGAGGGGGCGGAGGACATCAAGGTGATAGCGGTGCCGTTCAAGGAGCCGACGTGGAACGTCTTCCGCGATGTGTCCGACCTTCCGCCGCACATCATCGAAGAGATCAAGCACTTTTTCGGCGTCTACAAACAGCTCGAGGGCAAGACGATGAAGGTCTTGCAGCTGTTCGGGCGCGAGCGCACGCTCGAGGTCATCTCGCAGGCCGTCGAGGAATACGAGAAGAGATTCGGTGGCAGATAAGAAAGCGTTCAAGCTGTTCAATCTGCGCGTCTTTCCCGCGGCGCTTCTCGGTGTGATTTGCGGGATATGTTCTTACTTATTGACCGATACGGCAATCGTTTCGGCGGTTACGGCAATCGTGCCGGCTGCGGCGATTGCCGTATGTATTTTGCTCAAAAAGAAGGGCGCGGCGACGTTTTTCATATGCGTGACAATCGGCGCGACGCTGGGGATACTCGGCTCTTTCGCGAATGTCAAAATCTTGGAGGACCGCGCCTTTTACGGCGAAAACATCGTTGTGACCGCGAGGATAGGTTCGGGCAACGCGGTCGAATTGGACGGCTCGGTCGACGGGTCGGATTGGCTGACAATCGACAACATAGTCGCAGACGGCGTAAAGCTCGAAGGCAAGGGCAGTTTGCTGTTGAGACTGGCGAACGACGGCGAACTCAAAGAGGGCGACGTGATAACCTTTGTCGCAGAGACGTTCGGGACGTTGTCCAACTACGGCGACGGCTTCACCGCGACCGCGCTGGCGCAGGGGAAATACTATCAAATCTATGCGGTCACAATCGAAGGCGAGCCGAACTTCGAGATTGTGGGCGAGAAGTACGACATGTTCGACAAGATAAGGCTTGCTGTTGCGGACAAGCTGAGCGCGAACATGCGCGAAGACACCGCCGAATTCGTCTACGCGATGCTGTTCGGCTACAAAGACGTGATGAACGAGGGCATACAAGCCGACTTCGCGGCGAGCGGCACCGCGCATTTGCTGGCGGTGTCGGGACTTCACGTCGTGATGTTGGCGGCGACGGTGAACGCACTGTTCCGCAAGATGAGGCTGCCGGCGTGGGCGAGTTTTCCGCTGTTGGTTGCGGTGATGTTCGGGTTCGGGGCGATATGCGGCTTTGCGCCGTCGATAGTCCGATCGATTGTGATGATTGTCATTTTGGAATTGGGCAAGATTGTGGGCGGCAGGTACGACGCATTGTCGTCGCTGTCGCTTGCGGCGGCTGCAACGTTGATCTTTTCGCCGTATTCGCTGTTTGCGCTCGGGTTCTTGATGAGCTATGCGGCGGTGTACGGAATCGTGTTGTTCAACGAGACGATTGAGCGCGGACTTGTCCGCATCAAGTGCCCCAAGGCTCTCGCCGCGGCGCTGGCGGTGACCATCTCGGCAAACATAGGAGTGCTGCCGATTACGGTGCATACGTTCGGCGCGACGTCGCTCGTGTTCATGCTCGCCAACCTGATGGTGGTGCCGCTGGTGTCGTTTGCGTTCCCCGTCTTTTTGGTTGCGCTCGCGATTGCGTTCATTCCGTATATGGGGTGGGTGCTGTCGGCGGTGTCGCTGTTCTTCACCGCGATGATATTGATTGTGCAGGCATGTGCGACCATACGCGTCGCGACGATAGAATTTCATCTCGAATGGTATTTGTTTGTCATCTATTTCGTGTTGCTCATATTCATTTCCAGGTTCAGTTTTGTGCACTTTCAAGCGAAGGGAATTTTGGCGTCCGTGTTGATAGTCGGCTTTTTCGTGCTTGTAGTGGCGCAGTCCGCAGCGCGGTGGGTCTATCCCGAAAGGGTGATCTGTTTCGGCGATCAAAGCTATGTCGGAGCGGTTTTCGTCACCGATGACGGACAGGCATATATCGCCGCCGACGGAGACTTGAGCTATGCGTTTTTGCTCGAGGTGACGGACATCTTGGCGAAGGAAAACGTCGAGAAGGTCACGCTCGCCGCCGACGAAGTTGACGAGTACGACATGTACGCGATTGAGAAGCTGTTCAGGGCGTACGATGGAAGGCTTTGCACGCAGTCATACGTCGCGCCGACGGCGTACGTCAAGTCGACGGTCGAGTCTGTCGCCGACGAAGACGCGGCGATATATTTCGACGACGGCGGAGTGGCGACGATTTTCCGCGGAGTCAAGACGTATGTGGCGATGGCGGCACACGAGGCGTGTCCGTCCGCGGCGAGAGCCGAGCTGGTCGTCAGCGTGGCAAAATATGCGCCGTCGACGGACGAGCAGACGGTGGTGTGCGACGAGGCATATTTCGTCTTTGCGCAAAATTCATTGCCGTCTGACTTTACGTTTGGTGTAAATGGTGGTAAAATAAAGAAAATCGCCAAATGGAGGTTTGCATGAGAGCCGTAGAATTTCTCGAACGTCCGCTCAGCGGTCTCGCGCCCTGCTATCTGCTTAAGGGCGGAGACGGTTATATGGCGCGCGAGGTGGTCGACAAGATTTTGTCGGCGCTGCCGCCCGAGGACAGGGAATTCAACTACGATGAATTCGGCGACGACGCGCCGATCGGCGACGTAATCGCTGCGCTCGAAACGATGACGCTCACCGGAGGCAAGCGCGTGATATATCTGCGCAAGCGGTCCAAGCAGCTGTCCGACGACGACAAAAAGGCGCTGTCATCCTATTGTGCGATGCCTAACTTGAACAGCGTCCTGATCATTGAGGACATGCCGCATGCATACGACGAATTGAGCGGCTATCCGACGACGATTGAGTGTACGGCGGCGACTCTCGAGGAGATGAAGAGAAGCATCGCCGTCGAGACGGGCAGGCGCGGATGCACAATCTCGCGCGCGGCGATAGAAAAGCTGGCGGCGTATTGCAATCTCAATTACGGCAGAGTGGCGGCGGAGACAGCCAAGCTGTGCGACTATGCGGACGGAGGTCAAATCGACGAAGCCGCAATCGAAGCGCTGGTCGCGCCGGACGCGGAATACCGCGGCTATTTGCTCGCGTCGGCGTTTGACGAGGGGAACATTCGCAAGGCGCTGAACATGTTGACGGGGATGCAGGCAAAGGGGGAGCCGGCGGCGAAGATATTGGCGATGTTGACGACGTCTTTCCGCAAGACGTTTCATTGCGCAATCAGCTCGCTGGACGACAGAGAGCTGGCGGCGGCGCTCGGTACGACCGAGTCGAGCGTGCGCACCACGCGCAGAATAATCGGGGAAAGGAAGAGGAGTGTTTCGGGCTATGTGGTCAAGCTCAAGGAGCAGACGGAATATCTCCGCGAGCTGGAATACAAATTCAAAAGCGGCGTCATTTCGGAGGACAACGCGCTTCGTCTCGCAGTCGCGAAATTGACCGCCGTCAACAAGAGAGAGGCAAAATGAACGTCTACTACACTTCTAATCCCGTGCAAAACACAAGAATGCCGTCGACATGGCGGTCATGGGTGTTGCGCATATTCACCTTTGTCGCAATCGCGGCGAGCAATTGGAAAACGTGCTTCGACCTTTACGATTTGATGTACTTCAACGAGTACGGATCGATGTTGAGCGCGCTCGGCAACGTCAAGGCGATGACAGCCGTTGTCGGGCTGATTATGGGCGTAATCTGCTATGCGCTCTACACCGTGTACGCGCGGATGATTTTCGTCAATTTGAGCAGGTCGCTGAGCTTTTATTGTCAAAAGAAACTCGACATCATGCAATACCGCATCGTCGCCGATTGCGCGATGATTGCGCTTTGCGCGATCAAGTCGCTGCTGGCGTTGATATGGCTCTTCAATCCGACCTACGCGACGCTGTGTTCGTCGATTGTCGAGCCGCTTGTCGCGCTTGCAGTCATGGGCGCGGAATTGCTGTATTTCATACGTTACGCAGGCAAGGGAAACGCATGGTATGCAGTCTCGTCAATGGCGGTATGGCTGTGCATGCCGGTGCTGTTCGTGTGAGGTGACGAGATGAAAAGATTTTTCGGAATTTTTGTGTCTGTGTTGATAATCGTCGCTTTGAGCGTCGTGTTCGTCGGCTG
>CABKMX010000115.1 GCA_902373595.1 uncultured Christensenellaceae bacterium | reverse complement strand
ACTTTTTTCAAAAACATCTTGAAGATTTTCTGATTTTCTGTAGAATCAAATTCTGACGACAACTCAGACCCGTTAAACATTTCTATAAAACTGTCTACGTAAGCCGCTTTTTTTTGCGAATTGTTATATCTTGCAAATCCTCTGATTCCGTACATCTCAAGCGGCTCATCGGGATTTACTCGCGTTGCTCGACACAATTCTGTGATTGCGACAGGATCTATAGTATTCCCCACCAAAATTCTTATTTTCTTGTCTTTTAATTCTTCTGCCAATGCATTAAAGCCAGAAAAATAAAAGAATGCAGTCAAAATATCTATTCGTTCTGCTTGCTTCAACGAATTTTTCAAAGCCTCTAACATCGTCTTCTCGTTATTATCTATCACCGATGACATTTTCTCCCTCTATGATGTTTTGTTGTTTTATTATATCACACTTTTACTAAACGCGCAAGACAAAAAAGTCCCATCCTTTATCACTCCGTCAAAGCGGCGATAAGCTGTTCGACGGCGCGCTTTTTCTTTGCGGACAATTGCGAAAACGCCTGCAAAAGCAATTGTTCGTCTTCGGTCAATTCGCGGAAATACGGAACGAGCCTTATCTGCTCGTCGACAAGTCCGAGCAAGAAGTCCGCCGAGGTATCAAACGAGTGCGCGAGCGCGACCACCGCTTCTGCCGTCGGGGCGCGCATACCGCTTTCCCATTGCGAAACTGTCGCCTGCGAGACGCCGACTCGCCGCGCAAGCTGCTCCTGTGTCAAGCCGTCCGCTTCGCGCAACGCCATAATCCTATTGCCGATGGCATTCGAAACATCCATGCCGCCATTATATCACCTGTCAATGGGCTGCGGCAAATAATTTTAGCATAATTTTATTACAAATGTAATATAGAAGGCAAAATACGTTGATTTTGCTCGATTTGAGGCGGTTGTTTTCTTTTGCCGGGGGCGACTTTTGCAATAAAATGTTATTCGACAGCAAAAAGGAGGCATTTTATGCAAAACATCAAAATATTGATTGTCGACGACGAGCAAGAAGTCCGCGACAAGCTTGCCGGGGAATTCACGGGGATGAGCGACTTTGAAGTCGTCGCGTGCGCAAAGGACGGACTTGACGCGATTGCCAAGGCGGAGACGCTGCTCCCCGACGCAATAGTTCTCGACCTGGTCATGCCCTATTTGGACGGATTCGGCATGCTCGCCAATCTCGACTTTACCAAGTTCAAGAAGCGGCCGGCGATAGTCGTCGCGTCCAATTTACGCGGAGAGCTGTTTCTCAACAAGGCGATATCGTCGGGCGCGGACTATTATATGTTGAAGCCGGTCGACGCGCCCACGCTCGCTCGGGTATTGCGCGATCTGTGCAGGCCGAACACGGTAAAAGCGGCGATGCCGGAGCTCGCGACGGAATTGGCGGCGCGGCGGAACAAGCGGACTCTGGACGAAAAACTCGCCAACATCTTCATTTCGGTCGGGATCCCGGCGCACATCAAGGGCTATCAATTTTTGCGCGAGAGCATAAAATTGGCGATTCGCGATCCCGAGCTGGTCAACGGCATCACAAAGCGGCTGTACCCGTCCGTCGCGGAGATTTTCCACACCTCGCCCTCCAAGGTCGAGCGCGCAATCCGCCACGCGATAGAGGTCGCATGGAACAGAGGCAAAATCGAGAACATCAACAACGTCTTCGGCATCAAGATCTACTCCTCCAACGACAAGCCGACCAACGGCGAATTCATCGCTCTTTTGGCGGACAAGATGATGATGGAGTGCGTTTGAAAGACTTTTTCCTTCTCTCTTAATATATGTCGGACGGGACGTTAGCCGCCCTGACCGACGCATCGACAAGACGGACGGAATCTCTCTCTTCCGTCCGTCTTTCTTTCATATAATCGACACGGGCACCAAATTTTACTTTTTCTTCTTCCCGGTCATCTTGCGCATTGTCTTGATGGGATGAAGCAGCATATGCGGCAAATTCGCCATCATCACCGCCTTCATCTTGTCTCGCATTTCGGGCGAATAGCAGCAATGCTTGCATCTGCCGCAAGCGGGCTTGTCGTCGCCGTACGGACAGCGCGTCCTATGTGCCGCAACATGCTCAAGCGCCGCTTGGCAATCGGGGCAAAGCCCCTCTTTCTCATTGTGCTTTTTGCGGCAATAGCGCTCTATCATCTCGCGAGTGCGAGCTATATCCTCTTCGGCTTTTGTCATATCAAGCGACCAATTTCGCCTGCGTCAAATCGAGCTTGATTCCGAAGTTGGTATCTCGATTCATCACCATGCTCACGAACAGTCTGACCGCAATCTCGCCGTCCAGCGCGTCGCGCGACACTTCGAATTCATAGCCGTCGTACCCGAACTCGTTCACCTCGCTGCCATGAATTTCGGTCTCTCCCTCTACAAGCCGCACGTTGTTCATTACGGACGGGTCGACGATATAGATTGCCAGCTTGAACCCGTCGTCGCTCTTTGTGACCTTGACCGTCGGCACGCAATACTTTTCCGCCATCGACTTGCCCATGAACGAATCGGTGATCACCTCGTACGGCACGAGATACTCTCCCCTCTCGTATTCGTCGATGTCATAGATCTCGTTCAATTTCCTGCCGTCGACGGAATAGCCCTCGGGCGGCTCGATTGTGTCGTCGACGCACGCCGTCATCGCGGCCACGCAGCTCAACGCAACGACCGCCGCAACCACGGCAACCAACAATTTTTTCATAGCGATATCCTCCTTTGTTGACTGCGACAATTATAGCGGATATCGTGCGCCGCCTCATCGAGTTAGCCACCGCTAACCCAAAAACAATTTCTCTTTTTTGGCTTTGCTTACAAATGGCGACTTTTCCTTGCGTTAGATTTTGCTTTGGGGTATAATATAGGCGTCGGGAACATATATTTGTCCGAACAAATCATCGAGGTGCAACATGACCGAAAAAATTACAATGATGCAGCAGGAGATTTTCTCCGAGCCCGAGGTGCTCAAGCGCACCGCCAAGGCGTGCCGCGCAATGCAAGGCAAGATCCGCGAAGAGTTCGCGAAACGCAATATCACCAAGATTATCACGATGTCGAGAGGTTCGTCCGACAATGCGTCGACGGTCTTTTCGTTTGTTTGTCCGCTCTATTCGGGCAAGCTTGTGGGCAAATATCATCCGTCCTTGACGACGGTTTACGGAGCGGACGTCGACCTGTCCTCGACCTGCATGGTCATCGTCAGTCAAAGCGGTATGTCCAAAGACACCGTCGCGGTCATGGAAGATGCTAAAGCGCGCGGCGCGTTGACGATCGGCGTCACCAACGACGAGAACAGCACCGTCGCCAAGGGCTGCGACATTCACCTCTTCCTCGACGTCGATGAAGAGAAGTCGGTTGCCGCGACCAAGACCTACATCGCCGAGATCATCGCGCTCTATCTGTTGACCGAGTGCGTCGGCAAAGAAGTCGACATGTGCGTCGACAAGATCATCGCCAAGATTCCGTCCGTGCTGGCTCTCAACGACGACATCGCCGCCGTCGCGAAGGAATTGCACGAGCGCAACAACTTCATCATTCTCTCGCGCGGAACGATGCTGGGTTCAGGCGACGAGTGCTCGCTCAAATTGACCGAGTGCTGCTACATTTTCAACCGCTCCTACTCTGCCGCCAACTTCATGCACGGACCGCTGTCGCTGCTCGCCGAAGGTGCCAACGTCATCATGTTCGCGCCGGACGGCAAGTTCAACGACGAGTTCATCTCGATGGCGAAGCGCATACGCGAAGCCGGCGCAGACTTGACCGCGTTCACCGACATTCCCGAGATTGAGGGGCTTGCCAATCGCTCGATTAAGATGCCTCACGGTTGCGACAAATGCGCGCCCGTCCTCTACGGCGTCGCCGCGTCGCTGCTCGCGCTCAACATCGGCAAGGCGAAAGGGCTCAACGTCGACGCGCCGCGCAATCTCAAGAAGGTGACGGTGACGCTGTAGCTTTCGCTCCGCTCTTTGAGGGGCAACCCAAAAATTAACGCTTCGAATCGCAACGGCGGTGATTGCAAATGCAATCG